>NZ_JAGQBY010000030.1:0-25199 GCF_024345875.1 Synechococcus sp. EJ6-Ellesmere | reverse complement strand
TCGAAGTCGTCGGTGGGCTGGCCGTCGGAGATCAGCACCAGCACCGGCGGCAGCGCCCGCTCCTCCATCGGCGGCGACTGCAGCACCGCCGCCACCAGCTCCAGCGCTTCGCCCATGGCCGTGATGCCGCCGGCCTGCAGATCCAGCCACTGCAGCTGGTGCACCTCCGTGGGTTTCTCCAGGTGCCAGGCGGCCCGGTCGGCGAAACTCACGGCCCGCACCAGCACCCGCGCCTCGGGGTTCTGGCGGGCCACCTCGGCCATCCCCGGCAACGACTGACGAATCGCCTGGTTGAGGGCCTGAATCTTGCCCTGGGCCGCCATCGAGCCGGAGCAATCGCAGATGTAGATGAAATGCAGTGGCCGGTTGGCGAGCCTGACGTTGGGGAAGGGCATCGGATCTGGGCGTGAGAGGAGGCTCAGGAGGGCAGCTCGACCGCTCCGGCCGGTGTGGTCAGCCGCACCAGTGGCGCGAGATTACAGGCTTGTCCAGGCTCCACCGCCACCCGGTTGCCGGCCCTGAGCTCGGCCTGCCAGGCCAGGCCGCTGAGGTTGCGCAGCCCCAGCAGGGCGCCATCGCTGGGATGGGCCTCCACCCGGGCCAGCGGCTGATCCAGCCGCAGGGGCAGCAGGCGGTCGAAGTGATGCGGATGCAGCTCGTTTCCGGCCGCCGCCGTTACCTGGCCGTGGGGCAGCCGCAGCCTGGTGGGTGGCGGCAGGGGGCTGCCGCAGCTCCAGCACAAGGGGGCTGGGTCGCCGGGGGCTGGGAACGTTTCCTGGCCGCAGTGGCCG
The DNA here is from genome assembly GCF_024345875.1 of Synechococcus sp. EJ6-Ellesmere. Lineage (NCBI taxonomy): Bacteria > Bacillati > Cyanobacteriota > Cyanophyceae > Synechococcales > Synechococcaceae > Synechococcus > Synechococcus sp. EJ6-Ellesmere. The sequence continues at coordinate 24,408 of NZ_JAGQBY010000030.1, read as the reverse complement.
CAGAGCTGACGCTGGTCGAGGGCCGCGGCCAGGGCCGTCATCCATTGGCCGGTGAGCGCCCGGCGTTGAGGGGCGTGCAGGCCGGCGCAGAAGGTCTGCTCGAACAGCTGCTTGATCGGCTCGGGATAGATCGGCCAGGTGATCAGGGCCGCCGCGTGCTCGATCGGATCGGGACGGTTGCTCGGATCGGCCGGATCGAAGATGAACAGCGGGTCTTCGCCGTAGAGCCGGCGCCGGGCGGGCTCATCCAGGCAGCGGATCGCCAGTTCCCGGCGGCCCCGCAGCGGGTCGTGGCGCGTGAGCAGGCGGAAGATCAACACCGCCAGCGAGAAGAGGTCGCTGTTGGCGCCTGGCCGGGCCTGGCCCATCAGGATCTCCGGCGCCATGAACCCCGGAGTGCCGAGCACACTGCCCAGATCCCGCCCATCCACATCCACGTTGTCGTTGTCGCAGATCAGGATGCGGCCGCTGGAGGGCTCGAGGAACAGGTTGCCCAGGGAGATGTCTTTGTAACAGAGGCCCTTGAGGTGCAGGGCATGGAAGGCCTCAGCCAGGAAAAAGCTGGCCCGCAGCACCTGGAGCAGGCCGATGGCCAGGTGGCCGCCCACGTGCTCATGGGCCCCCACGAACCCCGGCGGGCGCAGCTCCATCAGATAGCCGAAACCCGGTTCGCCGAGGCGAAGCAACGGCAAGGCACCAGGGACTGGCTTCACCAGCGCCAGGGGCCAGAGGAAGGCCTCGCTGGGGGCCGTGGCGCGGATGCTCTCGCCCAGGCGCCGTTTCAGGTGGGGATCGCGGGCGATGCACGCCGGCAGGTACCACTTCAGGGCCAGCCGCTCGCCGGTCACCTCCACCTCGAACACCTGGCCCTGGGTGCCGCCCCCGAGCCCGCGAATCACCCGCAGCGGGCTGGAGATCCCCTCCAGATCAAGGCTGGCGCCTTCCGGCAGGATCCAGGTCACGGAGGGCTGGCTTGGGGTCTCAGGCTTCCAGACTCTGGCCGATGGCCTTGCGGATCCCGATGCGGCGGGAGAGGGCCGTGAGCCGGTTGGCGAAGCTGCGGCGCTGGGCGCGGCCATCACGCAGCACCACGGTGAGGGTGTGCTCCTTGCGGGAGCCCAGCAGGATCCAGCCGGCCAGGGCCACCACTTCAAGGGGCCAGAACAGGACCGGGAACGGCAGCAGCAGCAGTCCGCCCAGGCAAAGCAGCAGCCACCAGCTGAAGATGTGGGGATGGCGGGGCAGGCTCTGCACGGTGGCCGATCGGATCTGATCCAGGGCGATCTGCTGGCCGCCGATGTCGAGGTGGCTCACCACCGGCGCCACGGGCTGGGGCGCTGCAGCCGCCCGGACCAGTGGCTTGGCAGCGGGGACCGGAGCGGTGAGTTCGAAGATCAGCACCGGACCGCTGAGTCCCAGCCGGATCTCATCGCCATCGGCCAGGGGCCTGCATTGCCGGAGGCGGTCCCCCTGCAGAAAGGTGCCGTCGGCGCTCTGCCAGTCGCACACCACCCAGCTCTGATGGCTGCTGGAGTGGCGAACAACGGCGTGATGGGGCGAGACCCCGGCCTGCTCGGGCATGCAGAGGCGGTTGTTGCGCTCACGCCCGATGGTCAGGGGCCGGGCCGGATCCAGCCGGGCCACCTTGCCCGGCTGATCCCGCAACCGCAGCTGGGCTGGTGACGGGGTCATGGGTTTCCGCGGCGGCGGCGCCACCAAAGGTGCCAGTCGTCCTGGAGGTCGCTCCACCAGCCGCCATCGCCCGTGCGCTGCGGGGTGACCCTGCCGGGAAAGAGCAGGGCCTTGCTGGCCAGCAGCAGGGCCACCAGCACCATGACAAGCAGAACCCAGCCCGGGATGGCCCCCACCCAGGTGGCGGCAAAGCTGGCCCGGATCGCATAGAGCCCGATCGTGATGGCCAGCCAGAGCCTGAAGGGCTCCCAGGGATCGCGCTGGCGCAGCACGGGGCGGGAGATCGCTGCGCGTAGCGTATCTCCGGGCACGCCTGTTCATCCCCGCATGGTCGAGCGCTCCGCTCCTGAGAGTGCCTGTGAGCAGGTCTCGGGCTCCAGCAATGAGTCCAGCACTGTGCCCAGCACTGAAAGCAGCACTGAGCCGCCGCTGGCCGGTGGTCGTCGAGGGACCTGGCGGCGTTTTCTGACCGCCTGGAGCCGTGGCGGCCCCGATGGGCGACCCGCCGCCATCCGCTCGGCCTGGGGCCAGCTGCTGGAGCGCCAGGCCGTGGCGGAGCTTTGGCTGGGGCAGCGGCGGGTCAGCCGCACCGTGCTGGGTGAGGGCCGCTACCGCATCGGCCGGGATCCAGCCTGTGAGTTGCCGATCGAGGCGGGGAGCCTCAGCCGCGTGCACGCGATTCTGGAGAAGCCGCGCCCCCGAGAGCGCGATTTCGCCCTCGAAGACTTCAACTCCGCCAACGGGCTCTTCCACCGCGACCGCCGCATCCGCGCCATTCGCCTGCGCCACGGCGATCAGGTGCAGCTGGGTTCGCCGCTCAAGGGCTCGGCTCCGCGCCTGCGTTATCTGCACCCCCGCAGCCCGTTGGAGCAGGCGCTGCACCTGCTGGGCCTGGGCAGCCTGCTGGGGTCGGGGCTGCTGGTGGGGGGACTGCTGCTGGCCTCCTCCGTTGGTGGCGGCTCGCGCATTCGCCTGATCTCAGGCCCCGTGAAGATCGTCTCGGCCTCGGGGCAGCAGATCGACGCCAGGGAGGGCTCCGCCACCGCTCTGCCTTCCCTGCAGGCTTATCCCCTGCATCTGCGTCAGGCGCTGCTGGCCTCTGAGGAGGCGCGCTTCGGCTGGAACAGCGGCATCGACCTGTTCGGCACCCTGCGCTCGGTTCTGCTGGGCAGCGGCGGTGGCAGTGGTCTCACCCAGCAGGTGGCCCGCATTTACTACCCAGAAGTGGGCACCGACTACAGCCTCAGCCGCAAGCTGCGGGAGTTGTGGGTGGCCCTGCAGCTGGAGGTGGGCTACAGCAAGAACCAGATCCTCAAGATGTATCTCGACCGGGCCCATCTGGGCCTCGGCACCGATGGCTTCGAGCAGGCTTCCAGGCTCTACTTCCGCAAGTCGGCCAGTGATCTGGATGTTGGTCAGGCGGCCTTCCTGGTGGGCCTGCTGCCCAGCCCCAATGGCTACAGCCCCTGCAATACCAAGGATCCCACCGCCGGCCGCGAGCGCCGCGATCTGGTGCTCAAGCTCATGCATGAGCAGGGGTACCTGCGTGATCAGCAGCTGATCGATGCCCAGCGGCGGCCCCTGAACATCGATCCCTCGGCCTGCCGCGAGTCCAGCTTCTCCAGCTATCCCTTCTTCAGCGACTACGTGCTCGGAGAGCTGGAGGGCACCCGTTTCGGCCTCAACCTCTCGGAGAAGGCTTCAGGCGGCAATTACTACGTGGTGAGCACGATCGATCCGAAGCTGCAGCAGCTCGCCCAGCAGCAGTTGCAGCGCTTCCTGGAGGGGCCGGCCGCGCGGGTAGGGCTCACCCAGGGGGCCCTGATCTCCCTTGATTTCCGCAGCGGCAAGATTCTGGCCTATGTCGGCGGCGGCGATTACTCCCGCTCCAGTTTCGACCGGGTTCAGGCCATGCGCCAGCCCGGCTCCACCTTCAAGCTCTTCCCCTATCTGGCGGCACTCGAGGCAGGCACCAGCCTTGAGCAGCCCATCTCCTGCGCCCCCCTGGCCTACGTGGCGGGCTGTCGCCATGGCGCCGCCGGAGGCAGCATCAGCGTGGCCAGGGGCTTCGCTGATTCCGAGAACGTGGTGGCCCTGCGCCTGGCGGAGAGCGCGGGCCTGAAACAGGTGGTGCGCAAGGCCCGCCAGCTGGGGATCAGCACCCCTCTCGACGCCGACTTCAACACCATGCTCGGCGGCCGCGAAACCCTGCTCTACGAGATGGCCCGGGCCTACGCGGTGGTGGCCAACGGGGGGCGCAGCGTACCGATGCATGGTGTGAGCAAGATCTACGACCTGGGCATCTGCCGCTCGATCTACAGCCTCGCCTCCTGCCCGGAGCGGGGGGTGACGACCCCCATCGGTGAGCAGCCGCGTCTGCCGCTGCGTGAGGAAGATGCCGCGGCGCTGGACGAGCTGCTGGCGGGGCTGGTGCACAGAGGCACGTGACGGGCCGCTGCGGCGGTGGCCGATGCCCGAGGCAAGACCGGCACCACCGACAACGGCGTGGATGTGCTCTTCATCGGCTACTCCCCGGCGCTGGAGATCCTCACCGCCATCTGGATGGGCAACGACGACAACCGGCCGGCGCAGGCGGCCAGCGGTGCCCTGGTGGCCGAGCTCTGGGGGAGGTACATGGCCGCGATCGGGGCGGGGCGCCAGACCTGAGGCCAGCCCCTGGAGCCGTGCCTGATCAGCCCGCTCAGCCCCCAGCTCCCCTCGACTTCAGAACCAGCTGCAGCAGCGTCTCCAACCGGTTGAACACCGCCCAGGCCACCCCGAGCACCAGGCCCCACCACCACTGGCTGCTCAGCAAGCGGTCGAGAGGACGACTGTTGTCGTCCTCGCTCTGGCGGGGCAGCTGCCAGCCCAGCTGCAGGGCGCCATACACCAGCAGCAGCACCCAGGTGGGAATGTCGATCGGACCCAGGCTGAAGGACAGGGCACGCCAGCGCAGCAGGCTCGAGGCAGCCGCCAGGCCGATCAGGGCGCTCACCGCCCCGGCGGCTCCATCCCAGCGGCGTTCCATGGTGCGCCGCTCCGCCAGCAGCAGGGCCAGAGCTGTGGTGGCCAGGCTGGTGAGCACATAGCGCAGCACCACATCGGGCAGCGGCAGCGGTGAGGGAGCCCGCAGGATCAGCAGCAGCAGCGCCACGTTCACGACCGCTTCGAGATGGTTGTGATGAATCCATGGGGCAGTGATCCAGCGCCAGGCCTGGCGGGGCTCGGTGGCATCGGCCTGCTCCAGGGGCCACTGGCGCCGCGCCCGCTTCAGGGGGCCGAGGCTGAGGGCCTGAAGCAGCGCCAGGGCGAGCGCCAGCACAAGCCAGCCCTGCCAGTTCCACGACTTGAACAGCCAGTGGTCGAGTTCGCCGCTGAGCCAGCGCAGCACCAGAGCAGCGCCCGCCGCCAGGGCCAGGCCCGGGCCCATGGCTTGCAGCGAGTGCCACAGCGACTGCCCTGGCGGCCGCAGAGCGTCAGGGGTGACCGGTGCTGCCGGAGCGCCTGTCTCAGCATTGGCCCCAGGGCCCTGAGGCCTGGAGACCGCCACACCCGTGGCGGCCTCCAGCAGATCGAGCAGTTCGTCCAGCACCGCCGGGGCGTAGGTGCTCCCCAGCTGCTCGGCCAGGAGCTGTACGGAGGTGCTGCGGCCGGCCCCGCTCTCCTGGAGGGCCCGCAGCAGTAAGGGCTGGTCCGCCAGGTCGCGCACGGGCCCCTTGAGGCGCTCCTCGGCCCCGAGCAGATCGACCAGCCGGTTGGCGATGGCCCTGCCGTTGCTAAGTCCCGGGTTGCCGGCCTCCTGCCAGGCCCGCAGCTGCAGGCCGAGCTCCCGTCCCTTGCCCCTCACCGCTCCACCAGGGTGGCGTCGGCGTCGAACCGTGCCGCGGCGGCTTCGCTGGCCTCGCAGTTGAACAGGGCCACCGTCAGCTGTGGGGAGAGGGTGAAGGTGGTCATCCCTGCCGCCGCCAGGCGGCTGAGGTCGCTGGTGGCCCGCAGGCTGGCCACCAGCAGCCGCAGGCTCGAGCCGCTGCGGTCAACGCACTGCTGCATCGTGATCAGCTCCTGGTGGCCATCCCGGCCCTGATCCTGGATGCGGCCCAGGTAGGGGGCGATGTAGCGAGCGCCGAGGGCTGCGGCCACCAGTACCTGGGGTGCCTCGTAGCAGGCGGTGAAGGTGAGCGGGATGCCCTGGGCGATCAGCTTCACGCCCGCAACAGTGCCGACCCTGGTGAGCGGGACCTTGATGGTGATCCTCCCAGGGGCCAGCTCAGCGAGGCCCAGGGCGCAATCCAACAGCGCCTCAGGCTCACGTCCCCAGGCCTGCAGGTGCAGCTCCTGGCAGCCGAGATCGAGGGCCCGTTGGCTGAGGGATCGCAATTCAAAAATGCGGCAGACCTGGCCGGCCTGCCGCAGCAGCGTGGGGTTGGTGGTGATGCCGTGGAACAAACCACTGGGCATCAATTCCTCCCAAACGAGAGGATCAGCCGAGTCGAGGAAGAAACGCAGGCTCATGGAGAGCCCCGCGGCCTCAGTTGGCGCGGGTGGCCTGGAGCCTCGCGCGGGAACGCGCCAGGTCCTGCTGGGCCTTCACCTTCTCGGTACTGGGGGGCTGACCTTCAAAGCCAGCTGCCATCTGCTCGGCGACCTCCAACTCTCGCTCGGCCTTGCCGGCATCGATGCGCGAGCCGAGCTCGGCGCCGTTGACCAGAACGGTGACCTCATTGGCCTCGACTTCGGCAAAGCCACCCATCAGGGCGATGCTGGTCCAGTCCTTGCCGGACCGGAGGCGCATCACGCCTACATCAAGAGCCGTGAGCATGGAGACGTGGCCGGTGAGGATGCCCACCTGACCGGAGGTGCTGGGCAGGATCACCTCATCGGCAGTGCCGTCAAAGACACTCTGGTCGGGGGCCAGAACACGCAGGTTGAGAGTCATGGGGGCGAGTGCTCAGGAAGCGGATGGGATGGTGAAACTCAGCCCTTCTTGGCTTCGGAGGCAATTTTCTGAGCCTTCGCCTTGACCTGGTCGATCGTGCCCACCAGATAGAAGGCCTGCTCGGGGAGATCGTCGAGCTCGCCAGCAAGGATCATGTTGAAGCCCTTGATGGTTTCCTCCAGCTTCACGTATTCGCCCGGCTGTCCGGTGAAGATCTCGGCCACGAAGAAGGGCTGGGAGAGGAACTTCTCGATTTTCCGGGCCCGGTCCACCGTGCGGCGGTCGTCTTCGGAGAGCTCGTCGAGGCCGAGAATCGCGATGATGTCCTGCAGCTCCTTGTAGCGCTGAAGGGTGCTCTGCACGGCCCGGGCCGTGCGGTAGTGCTCATCACCCACCACCGAGGGCTGGAGCATGGTGCTGGTGGAATCGAGGGGATCCACGGCGGGGTAGATGCCCTTGGAGGCCAGGCCACGGCTGAGCACCGTGGTCGCGTCGAGGTGGGCGAAGGTGGTGGCAGGAGCCGGGTCGGTGAGGTCGTCGGCAGGCACGTAGACGGCCTGAATCGAGGTGATTGAGCCCTCCAGGGTTGAGGTGATGCGCTCCTGCAGTTCCCCCACGTCGGTGCCGAGAGTGGGCTGGTAGCCCACGGCGGAGGGCATGCGGCCCAGGAGGGCACTCACTTCGGAGCCGGCCTGCACGAAGCGGAAGATGTTGTCGATGAACAGCAGCACGTCCTGCTTGTTCACGTCGCGGAAATGCTCGGCCATGGTGAGCGCCGAGAGGCCCACCCGCATGCGGGCGCCGGGGGGCTCGTTCATCTGCCCGTAGCAGAGCGCCACCTTCGACTTGCTGAGGTCCTCCGAGTTGATCACTCCGGACTCCTTGAATTCCTCGTAGAGATCGTTGCCTTCGCGGGTGCGCTCACCCACCCCACCGAAGACCGACACACCGCCGTGCTCCTTGGCGATGTTGTTGATCAGTTCCTGGATCAGTACGGTCTTGCCGACGCCGGCGCCACCGAACAGGCCGACCTTGCCGCCCTGGCGGTAAGGGGCCAGCAGGTCGATCACCTTGATGCCGGTTTCGAAGACCTTGGGCTTGGTTTCCAGCTCGGTGAGCTTGGGTGGATCGCGGTGAATCGAGGCGGTGAGATTGGTCGTGACGGCATCGCGTTCGTCGACCGGCTCCCCGAGCACGTTAAGAATGCGGCCAAGCGTTGCTTCACCTACGGGCACGGAGATGGGAGCGCCGGTGTCGAGGGCTTCCATGCCGCGGACCAGACCGTCGGTGGTGCTCATCGAGACGGCGCGGACCCGGTGATCACCCAGCAGTTGCTGCACTTCGGCAGTGAGAGCTACGTGCTGTCCGGCTGAGTTCCGGCCTTCGATGCGCAGGGCGTTGAAAATCCTGGGAAGCTTGCCTGCAGGAAATTCAACGTCCAGTACAGGACCGATCACCTGGCGGACAATGCCCTTGGTGCCGGTGGAGGCGCCGGAGGTTGCGGGTGCAGCAGCCATAGGTCAAGAAAAGGTTCGCGCAGCGGGTGCCCCCCGCCTTAAGCGGCGCAACCTTACCACTCCAGTCAGCCGCTCTACCCGTGGACCGCGCCGCCGCAGGGCTGCTGGCAACCGGTGGCGGCTGTTCGGTGACCCGCACATGGATCGGATTGTCGCCCCGCAAGGGCTCCGCCTAGGTTGGCAGTCGACGGGCCCGAGTGCCAACTCCCCGTTGTCGTGGCGCCGCAGGCGTCACTTTGTCGCTTTTGCATGGATCCATGGCTGCTGTTTCTCTGAGCGTTTCCACGGTTAAACCCCTTGGAGACCGCGTGTTCATCAAGGTGTCCGATTCGGACGAAAAAACTGCTGGCGGCATCCTCCTGCCCGACACCGCCCAGGAAAAGCCCCAGGTGGGTGAGGTGGTGCAGGTCGGCCCCGGCAAGCGCAGTGACGACGGGACCCGCCAGGCTCCTGAAGTGAGCGTGGGCGACAAGGTCCTCTACAGCAAGTACGCCGGCACCGACATCAAGCTCGGCGGCAACGAGTTCGTTCTCCTCTCGGAGAAAGACATCCTCGCCATCGTCAACTGATCACCGCTGCTGATCGGGGAAGTCAGGCCATCCGCAACTCGGCCGCTTGCTTGCCCTTCGCTTCATTTTCGTTCCCTTAGAAAAGAGATCATTTCTCCATGGCCAAGCGCATCATTTACAACGAGAACGCCCGCAGGGCCCTCGAAAAAGGCATCGACATCCTGGCTGAGGCCGTTGCCGTCACCCTCGGCCCCAAAGGCCGCAACGTGGTGCTCGAGAAGAAGTTCGGCGCTCCCCAGATCATCAACGACGGCGTCACGATCGCCAAGGAGATCGAACTCGAGGACCACATCGAGAACACTGGCGTTGCCCTGATCCGTCAGGCCGCCTCCAAGACCAACGACGCCGCTGGTGATGGCACCACCACCGCCACCGTCCTGGCTCATGCCATGGTCAAGGCTGGACTGCGCAACGTGGCTGCCGGCGCCAATGCCATCACCCTGAAGAAGGGCATCGACAAGGCCTCCGACTTCCTCGTCAAGAAGATCGAGGAGCACGCCAAGCCGATCTCCGACTCCAACGCCATCGCCCAGGTGGGCACCATCTCCGCCGGCAACGACGAAGAAGTGGGCCGGATGATCGCTGACGCGATGGACAAGGTCGGCAAGGAAGGCGTGATCTCCCTGGAAGAAGGGAAGTCGATGACCACCGAGCTGGAGGTCACCGAGGGCATGCGCTTCGACAAGGGCTACATCTCGCCTTACTTCGCCACCGACACCGAGCGGATGGAAGCGGTGCTCGAGGAGCCCTACATCCTGCTCACCGACAAGAAGATCGGTCTGGTGCAGGATCTGGTGCCCGTGCTCGAGCAGATTGCCCGCACCGGGAAGCCCCTGCTGATCATCGCCGAGGACATCGAGAAGGAAGCCCTCGCCACCCTGGTGGTGAACCGCCTGCGCGGCGTGCTCAACGTGGCGGCCGTCAAGGCTCCCGGCTTCGGTGACCGCCGCTAGGCCATGCTCGAGGACATCGCCGTTCTCACCAACGGTCAGCTGATCACTGAGGACGCCGGCCTCAAGCTGGAGAACACCAAACTGGAGATGCTGGGCACCGCCCGCCGCATCACCATCAACAAGGACACCACCACCATCGTGGCCGAAGGCAACGAGGCGGCGGTGAAGGCCCGCTGCGAGCAGATTCGCAAGCAGATGGACGAAACCGACTCCTCCTACGACAAGGAGAAGCTGCAGGAGCGTCTGGCCAAGCTGAGCGGCGGTGTGGCCGTGGTCAAGGTGGGTGCCGCCACCGAGACCGAGATGAAGGACAAGAAGCTGCGCCTGGAAGATGCCATCAACGCCACCAAGGCGGCTGTTGAGGAAGGCATCGTTCCTGGTGGTGGCACCACCCTCGCCCACCTGGCGCCGGCCCTGGAAGAGTGGGCGGCCGCCAACCTCACAGGCGAGGAGCTGATCGGCGCCACCATCGTGGCCTCCGCCCTCACCGCTCCGCTGAAGCGCATCGCTGAGAACGCCGGCGTCAACGGCGCCGTCGTGGCTGAGCATGTCAAGGGCATGCCCTTCAACGAGGGCTACAACGCTGCCACCGGCGAGTATGTCGACATGCTGGCCGCCGGCATCGTCGCCCCCGCCAGGGTGACCCGTTCGGGGCTGCAGAATGCCGCCTCGATCGCCGGCATGGTGCTCACCCCCGAGTGCATCGTGGCCGACATGCCCGAGAAGAAGGAAGCAGCTCCCGCCGGTGGCGGCGGCATGGGCGGCGACTTCGACTACTGATCCTCGCCGGCGGAGCGCTCACAACGCTCCGCCATCAGGGTCCATTCAGCGGGAGGGGGGCATGGCCTCCCTCCTTTTTCATGCTGATCCGAGTGTTTCTGCTGATCAGGCCTGGTGCCTGGGCTTCAGCCGGCCTTGAACTCCAGGGCCACGCCGTTGTTGCAGTAGCGCTTGCCTGTGGGCCTGGGGCCGTCATTGAAGACGTGGCCCTGGTGACCACCGCAACGGCTGCAGTGGTACTCGGTGCGGGGCACCAGCAGTTTGAAGTCGGTTTTGGTGGCGACGGCTTCGGGGAGGGGCTGAAAGAAACTGGGCCAGCCGGTGCCGCTGTCGAATTTCGCCGAGGAGCTGAACAGGGGCAGGCGGCAGCCAGCGCACAGGAATGTGCCCTTGCGCTTCTCGTTGTTGAGGGGGCTGGTGAACGGTCGTTCGGTTCCTTCGCGCCGCAGCACGTCGTAGGCGGCCGGGCTCAGACGCTTGCGCCATTCACTGTCACTCAGCTGCCAGCTGGGATCAGCGGCCTTCGAGGCCGCCTCGGCCTTGGCACCACCCCAGAGCGAGCCAAGCAGAACGGCGAAGGAGGCGAGCAGTCCGCGGCGTTTGATCGGATCCACAGGAAGGAACGGAGACGAAGGGGACGCCAACTGGAAGCCTGGCCTGAAGCGGCAAGCTCAGCGCAACCAGCCGGCGCTGAGCACGACAGCCAGGCCGAGAAACAGCCCCAGCAGGGTCCAGCTGATGCGGTTGAGGGTATCTTCAGCGCTCCTGGCGCTGCTGAACATTGAACCGCCGCTGCTGGCCAGCCCGCCCATGCCATCCCCCTTGGGGCTGTGCAGGAGCACGCTGCCGATCAGCAGCAAGCCGACGGCAGACCAGATCCAGGAGAGAACGGTGGTAAGCATCCTTACAACCTAACGAACCGCTCAGACCTGAAGGGCTTCGGCAAAGGCGGCTTTGGGGCTCGCCAGATCCAGTGGCTCCACCAGGGAGCTGCCCGTCATGCTCGACGGCTGGGGCAGTCCCAGGATCTGCAGCAGGGTGGGGGCGATATCGGCCAGACCGCCGCCCTGGCGCAGCTGGGGAGCGGCCCCGTGGCCCCCGATCTTGCGCTTTTCACCTTCCACCAGGATCACCGGCACCGGGTTGGTGGTGTGAGCGGTCCACGGGCGACCATCCTCCCCTTCCATCAGCTCGGCATTGCCATGGTCTGCGGTGATCAGCACTGTGCCGCCCAGACGGTTGGTGGCTTCCACCAGGCGGCCGACGCAGTGGTCCACGGTGGTGATCGCCTGCTGGGTGGCGTCCATCCGGCCGGTGTGGCCCACCATGTCGGGGTTGGCGTAATTGATCACCACCAGGGAATACACCCCCTTGTTGAGAAAGGCGATGCAGTTGTCTGTGAGTTGGTCGGCCGCCATGGCTGGTGCCTGGTCGTAGGTGGCGACGCGCGGGGATGGAACGAGATGGCGATCCTCGCCGGGAAAGGGCTGCTCGATGCCGCCGTTGAGGAAGTAAGTGACGTGGGGATACTTCTCGGTTTCGGCGGTGCGCAGCTGGCGCAGGCCGTGGGCGGAGACCACCTGGCCAAGCAGCCCATCAAGGGATTCGGGTGGGAACGCCACCGCCACGGGCAGCCCCAGCTCGTACTGGGTGAAGGTGACCACATGCAGGGGGCTGATGCGCTTGCGCTCGAACTGATCGAAGTCGTCGAGCACCAGGGAGCGGATCAGCTGGCGAACCCGATCGGGCCTGAAGTTGAAGCAGATCAACCCGTCGCCGGGCTTGAGCGAGCCCGGGGCGAGGCGCAGGGGTTCGAGGAATTCGTCGTTGATGCCTTCGGCGTAGGCCGCATGGATCGCCTCCTGGAAGGAGAGAGAGGTGATCTCGCCGTCCTCGCTCAGCAGGCGGTAGGCCTTCTCGGTGCGCTCCCAGCGGTTGTCCCGGTCCATGGCCCAGTAACGGCCGCAGATGGTGCTGATCCGCCCAACCCCGGCCGCTTCCACCTGGGCTTCGATGCACTCCAGGTAGGGGATGGCGCTCTGGGGTGGCGTGTCACGGCCGTCGGTGATCACATGGATGCAGACGTCGCTGAGGCCGCGGGAGGCGGCCCATTGCAGCAGGCCACCGAGATGATCGATGTGGCTGTGCACGCCGCCATCGGAGCCGAGCCCGAGCAGATGCAGGGTGCCTCCGTCGCGGAGCAGCCGGTCGGCCAGCTCGTTGAGAGCTGGATTGGCTGCCAGGCTGCCGTCGCGCACGGCCTTGCCGATCCGCACCAGCTCCTGGCGGATGATCCGGCCGGAGCCGATCGTGAGATGGCCCACTTCGGAGTTGCCCATCTGCCCGTCAGGAAGCCCCACATCTCCGCCGCTCGCCTGGATCAGGGTGTGGGGATACACCTCCCAGAGGGCATCCATCACCGGGGTGCTGGCCCCCTGGACCGCGTTGTGGCGGGCTTCCTCCCGAAATCCCCAGCCATCAAGAATGGCCAGGACCACGGGAGCGATTGAGCCATCATGACCAAGACCCGAAGCTGACTCCCGGCCGGAAGAAAGGGTTGGAGATCCGGAGGTGGAAATTGCGCTCACCCTGACTTCCCGAATGGTCGTTCAAGCGTCTTCCCTGATCAACTTACTCCTGAAGGTCGTTGAACCAGGCCGCAGTCTGGGGCCGTCAGCTTTTGGGAACATTCCCGGCTTCATACGATGGAGCCACCCATTTCGGTTCCTTGTGAACATGTCCACGGCGCCGTCACCCGATCAACGGCGGGTCGAGATCCTCTCGGCCGACGATCTCGCCCGTACGGTGCGCCGCCTTGCCTCCCAGGTGCTCGAGGGAGTTGTCGACAGCCGCCAGTTGCTCCTGCTGGGCATCCCGACCCGTGGGGTCGCCCTGGCCCGGGTGCTGGCCCAGCAACTTGAGGAGCTCTGTGGTCACCCGATCGACCAGGGCAGTCTTGATCCAACCTTCCACCGTGATGACCTGGAGCGGGTCGGCACCCGCCTGGTGGAAGCCACCCACCTGCCCTCCGACATCGAAGGGCGCCAGCTTGTGCTGGTGGATGACGTGATCTTCACCGGACGCACGGTGCGGGCGGCGCTCGATGCCCTGCACACCTGGGGGCGTCCCGATCTGGTGCGGCTGCTGGTGATGGTCGACCGTGGCCACCGGGAACTGCCGATTCAGCCCGATTTCTGTGGCCGCCTGGTGCCTACCAGCCGCCACGAATCGATCGAGCTCTGCCTCCGTCAGACCGACGGGGAAGACGGTGTGTTCCTGATCCGCGCCGATTGAGCTGGGTTCCCCAGCACCAGCGTTCCTGGCCTGGCCTCTCAGCCCACGGCTTCAAGTTCATCGGGGCGGAAGTGGGCACGGAAGCGACCGAACGCCACGATCACCGGCAGGGTTGGGCTGATCGGCTTGCCCTTCCAGTCGTCGAGGACCTGCAGCACTTCACCCTGCTGTCCCAGAAGATCAAAGGCCTTGCCGCGGTGCTCCGGGTGGGTGTAGACGACCACGCTCTGGCTGACCTTGACCTGTTCTCCGGGCTTCATGCGCAGGGGACCCTGTGGAAGGACCAATCCTGTCATGGGCCTCAGGGCTGAGGGTGGCGCTGGGGGCCTTCAGCGTCGGCAGGTGGTCTCCGGACCCGACTCCACCACCCGTCCGCCCAGTTCAGCGCAGGCCTTGGTGAAGGCGGTCCACTCGTCGACGCCCGTGGCCAGCTGGCGTTGGACGGCAGCATCGAGGCTGGCGATGGGGACGCTGTCGATCGGCTGATCACCGTGGCTGTGGTGCTCCTGTTCCTTGCTCTTGAGCCCGACGATGGCCTGATCCACCTGCTCGCGCAGGGGCGCCGTGGCCGTGGTCCACCAGGGGTGGTCGATCCGGTTGAGGGCATCGAGGGCTTCCCACCAGCGCTTCTCAGCCACGAGTTTCAGGGCCCGCTGCTGTTGCAGCTGGTTGCGCGACCAGAACTCACGCAGGTTGTCGCCGAGGGCGGAGCCGTCGGGCCGGTGATGCTCTCCCATCGGCTTGAGCAGCGCGAGGGCCCCTTCCAGGTCTCCCTGCTGGAAACGGGAGAGGGCCCGGTTCTTGAGGTCCTGCTGCCAGGCCAGCAGCTGCTGCCGGTCGGCCTCGGTGCCCGCGACTGAATTGGCCAGCAGCAGTTGCAGCTTGAGGGCCTCCTCCGGCTTCTGCTGCCGCCAGAGCTGTTCAGCCTTGGACCTGCGGCAGCGGCCCTGCTCCGCCGGTGCTCGCCCGCTCAACCAGCGCAGGGAGGCCAGCTGGTCGCTGTAGCGGATGCAGTCATCGAAGCGCCCCTCGTTCGCGGCCCGCTCCAGCCGGCGCGGCAACTGGGATTCCCACCACCAGGCACCTCCAACCGCGGCAGCCACCAGGCCGAGGGTGAGAGCCAGCCAGAAGCGCGGAAGCCTGTGGCGGCGGATGGCCAAGAGGAACAGTCAATTCTGTTTGTCTGTTCTATGAACAGAGGGGGCCTGGAAGCACGGAAAGGGGGCAGCCGCCGCGTCGTCCACTGCTGCTGGACCGGCAGCATTGTCCCCGTTGCACCGGCTGAACCATCAGCGCACTGGACCAAGCACCCTGGGGGCTCGCAGGGTGCCGACGAGCAGATCTTCACTTTCGAGCAGCAATTGCCCCTCGGCATTGATGCTGAAGCGGAGCCGCAGCCGGTCGATCCCGCAGCTGCCGGGAGGGTCGAGGATCACAGGGGGCGGCTGAACGCTCCAGGGCTCAGTTCGGGCTTCACCAGCGGGCCGCTGCCGCACCTGGGGAAGGCCGTCGATGAAGACCACCTCGCTGCGTTCCTCCTCGATCGGCTCACCGAGCACCAGTTCCAGGCTGCTCTGCCCATCGCGGCTGCAGCTGAGCACCATTTCCAGGGGCTGGTCGGTGGGCCAGCTCTGGCCGGCGAGAAAGAGGGGATACCAGCGGTGTTCCCCGCCGCGCTGATCCCAGCAGCGCAGTGACACACCCCGGGCCAGCACGTCCTTGAGCCGCACCCCCGGCGTGAGGGCAAGGGCCCCGAGGGCCACCGCTTCCACCGGCCGCTGGTCGCGCAGGGGGATGGAGCCGCAGCGCTCAGCCAGCCAGTGGCGGATGCTGGGCAGACGGCTGGTGCCCCCCACCGGCAGCACCGCATCGATCTGCTCGCGGTCCAGTCCTTTCGCCCGCGCCGCCGCCAGCACCCGTTCCAGCAGGTCGTCGAGCAACTGCAGCAGCCCCCGTTCGCGCAGCAGCCGGTCAAGCTGAGTTCGATCAAGACGCAGGGCGCGGCTGCCGGCTCCCGCCGAGCTCCAGATGCCTGTCACCTCCTCGGCCTCGCTCAGGCCGCACTTGAGCCGCTCGCTGATCTCCAGCAGGCCTGGGTCAGCCCCCAGGTCCGGGGCGAGGCTCGCGGCGATCCAGCGGTCGATGTCGCGGCCCCCGAGGGCGGCACCTGCCTTGCCGATCACCTCCGCGCAGCGCAGGGCCTGGCGTCCCCCATCGAGCTCCCGGCCGCCGAAGCGCAGCAACTGGGCAATCGGTGCCGCCCGTCCCTCACCCCCCTGGAGGGCCACGAGCGAGAGGTCGATCGTGCCGCCGCCCAGATCCACCACCAGCACCCGGCTGCCCGCCGGCAAGCCCGCCCCGATGGCGGCCGCGGTGGGTTCATCCACCAGGGCCACCTCCTCCACGGGAATCTGGCTGCTGAGCTGCTGCAGCCACTGGCGGTATCCCCGATACCCCTCGATCGGGGCGGCGAGCACCAGGCGGGTGGGCAGCACTCCCGTGGGCAAGGCCTGCCACAACCGGGTGATCAGCAGGCTGCCGGCCTGCTCTGGCGTGAGCGGTTCGCCGCTGGAGCCTGTGGCAGTCGCCGCAGCCGGGTCGGGTTGGCCTGCGAGGGCTCCGATCCTGCGTTTGAAGTCGTGGCAGAGGCCTTCGCCGCCGGCAGCGGCCAGGCCCGCATCGAGTACCTGGCGGCCGATCAGGGGCTGATCGCTCTGGGGGCTGGCGAGCCAGATCAGGCTGGGGACCACACAGGGATCGTCGCTGCTGAAGGGCGGAATGGCGATCAGCTCCGGCGGTCCGCCCGCGCTGGGTTGAAAGGCCAGCACCGTGGTGCTGCTGCCCAGGTCGATCGCCAGGGTGCCGGTCACGGCCATGGATGGGGGGCAGTGGCGAAGGGACCTGATGAGGCGCAGCTTGTCTGAAGGGGCCGGGGCCCAGGCGGGGGCTGAACTAAGGTGGTGGAAATGGGTTCGTTTCGATGTATACCGGTCCGACTGTTCATCCCAAGGAGCTGGCCCAGCGGGCTGAAAGTCTGATCGGTCAGTCGACCAATCGTTACCTCACCACGGTTCGTATCGCCTTTCGCGCCAAGCAGCGCCGCTTCGATGATTTTGATGGCCTGCTTGAAGACTCGATGGTGAAGCCCGTGCAGCGGGCGATCGTCGAGCTCAGCGACGAGCAGGACCAGCCCGATCTGCTGCCCGGCTGATCCTTGACCCCCAGCGGGTACAGCGCCGAAGCAGAGGGTTGGAGGCTGGTCTGGGATCCGTCCAAGGCCTCCTTTCCGTTGCTCATCGGCGGAGCCGACTGGGCGGTTGAGCTCACTGCGGCCGAAGGCAGCAGCCTGCGTTCCGGCCTCCTCAGGCTGCTGGAGCAACTCGGCGCCATCGCCGATCAGCTGATGAACGAGGAAATGATCAGCCTCGAGCTGGAGAGCGGCGGCTGGTGGCTGGGCCTTGATGGCGAACCGGGCCACTGGCACCTGCGTTGCATCCTGATCCCTGCTCCGGGGCTGAGGGGATGGGAGGGCGCCTGGGCGCCGGGAGCTGGTCTTGAGCTGGCGCGGGCTCTGGAGCCCTTGCCCCTGTGAGACAGGCCGCGGGATTGCGGAGCGATCAGCACTGCTGATTGACAGGCTCCTCCCCAGTCACGGCTCCGTCACGCCAGTCTTTTGCACAGCTTTTCCACAGGTTCAGGCTCGGCGATCCCGCTGGCGGCACACATCTGGGGAGAACTCGGCGTTGGTGAGCTCTCCCCTTGACAGGGCCCTTGTTCGGCTTCAAGGCCATCCCCCGCCGGAGCTGCAGGCGGGCCGTGCTCCTGCGCCGCAGCCAGTCTCAGGGTTGGAAGGAGCGTCCGCCCGGCTGGGTCACCGATTTGACGCGGCCCCGGCGTTGTGGAGAAGTGGATGACATCACCAGCTCAATCCGTCTATGGACATCGCCCCGGTCATGACCGCTTCCACCACTGCGGCCGCCCAGGTCTCCCAGGCTGAGCCCGACACCGGTGTGGTGAGCTTCCGGGCTGATGTCCCCGAGGCCCTGCTCACCTCGATGGCTCAGTTCATCGATGCCCACCCCAACTGGGACCAGTACCGCCTGATCCAGGCGGCTCTGGCGGGCTTTCTTGTGCAGAACGGTGTCCAAAGCCGGGCCGTCACCCGTTGCTACGTGGCCAACATGTTCCAGCGGGCGGCAGAAGGGAGACCTGATCAGACGGCGCCGCCCAGGCTTCCCCGGTGTTCGGCGTCAACGATCCCCTGGTAGCCGGCGGTCAGGCTGCACAGGGCCAGGGGCCAGGTCACCAGCAGCCCCGCAGCCAGGGGCCAGGCGATCAGCAGGGCCAGTCCCAGGGGGAGCAGCACAATCAGGACCAGGCTGAGGCTCAGGGCCAGCAGCTCCCAGCCATGGGATGGCACCAGGATCCGCCCATGGCGGAAGGTGGCCACCGGGGAGAGGCCACCGGCCACGGCCAGCGGCAGGTGAAAGATCTGCGTCACGAACAGGGCCACCAGCAGGGTGCCGCCGATCAGCAGCGGCACCAGAGCCAGCAGCGGGTGGATCAGGCTCACCAGCCCGGCCGCCAGCCCGGCCGTGGCCAGGATCAGCAGGTTCAGCAGCAGCAGCAGCAGCAGCGCCCCCAGCAGGCGGCCCATGGCGGCGGTCTGCCAGCGGACCAGCTCGGCCAGCTGGGGCGTTCGCCCGTCCAGGGCAATCCAGGCACCCCGCAGCAGCCCCACGTTCAGCCAGAGAAGGCTCCCCACGCTCAGCACCAACCCCGCCAGCACCAGGCCGATCGAAACCGTCACGGGTTCCTCCCCAACGGCCAGGGCATCACTGGCCCGGTTCTGCACCGCCTGGCCCAGCAGTTGGGCGCTGCCGCCGATCAGCGTGAAACCGCTGAACAGCCAGGGGGCGCGCAGGTAGGCCCTGCGTCCCTGCCTCAGCCAGCCCCGCACCGCCTGGATCGCAGCGAGGCCCTCCCGGATGCCATCCGCCAGCCGGGCCCCGCGTCCTCGGGGCTCAGGGTTCATCGGCTGGGATCCAGCAGCTTCAGCAGCCGCAGGGCCGTGGCCTCGGGGACCGGCAGGATCGAGAGGCGATTGCCCCGGCGCACCACAGGCAGCTCCTGCTCATCGAAGGTGCTGCGCAGCTCCTCCAGGCTGAGCAGCTGGGGATAGGTGCGCCGGTAGGCCAGTCGGACGCAGTCCCAGCGGGGCGCTTCTGGGGTTGATGCCGCATCGAAGTACTTCGATGCCGGATCGAACTGGCTGGGATCGATCAGTCCCGTTTCGATCACCTCCATCAGGCCGATGATGCCAGGGAGCTTGGTGTTGGAGTGGTAGAAAAAGGCCTGATCACCGATCGCCATGCTGCGCATGAAATTGCGCGCCTGGTAATTGCGGATGCCATCCCAGAGGGTGTTGCCCTCGCGCTCGAGATGGCTGATGCCATACACATCCGGCTCACTTTTCATCAACCAGTAAGCCATCTCGCCTTGGGGAGCCCTGCTGGGCTGGTGGGTCAGGGAATCTTGATTGTATCGAGCGGGTTTGTGTCGGTTGGGTTGGCCGGAGCGCTCCCCCTGCCCTAGACAGCACCAGGAACAACCTGGCGAGACGATTGTGATGGGCCTGTCCTCTGCACCCAAGCCCACCCTTCAGTCGGCCTGGAACCTGTTCGTGGTCCACTGGCGCACCTACCTGGCCCTGCAGCTCACGGTGCTGGCCCTGGCGCTGGTCTCGGTGGCGGTCAGTCTGCTCATCACCGTGATCGCGGTGGCGGTGACCGCCGGTGTCTCGGCTGATCTGCGCGAGAGCGTGACCCAGCTGGTGTCGTCGCTGCTGAACCTGCCCTTCTCGATCCTGTATCAGGTGGTGGCGGGACTGATCGGGGTGCTCCTGTCCGCTCTGCCGGCTCTCTGGTTCGCCACGGGCCACCATCCGAGCTATCGGGAAGGTCTGGCCCTGCTGCGCGCCAACCCCCGCCGCTACGTACTCGCGGGGCTGCTGGTCTCCGTCTCTGCCGGGCTCGGCATTCTGCTCTGCGTGATTCCTGGCCTGATCGTGATGGCGCTCACCCCCATCTACGTGCGGCGGGTGTTCACCAGCGAGGAACCGATCTGGCCTGCCTTCCGGACCTGCTTCAACGATCTCTTCTCCAGCCCCCACAGCTGGGGACTGGTGGGCTATGAGCTGCTTTCGGCTTTGCTGATCGCCATCTCTGCTCTGTTCTGCCTGCTGCCCCTGCTGGTGACCGTTCCCCTGGCGGCGATCTTCATCCAGCAGTACCTGGCCGCCTGGGAGATCGGAGGGCCGCCGTCGCCGACGGATGAGGCCTCCACTGCGCTCCTGTGAACGAGGCGGGGATCAGCAAGGCTGTTCAGAGGGCGGCCACCAGGGTGCGGAAATGCTCCCCCCGGGCCTCGAAATCCTTGTACTGATCAAAGCTGGCGCAGGCCGGCGAGAGCAGAACCGTGGGACAGCCGAGGCGGCGGGCCAGCTCCCGGGCCAGGGGAACCGCCTCAGCCTGGCCTTCCACCAGCTCCACCGTGCCCGCATAGCCGCTGCCGCTCAGCAGGGCGGCGAAGGCTTCCCTTGCCGCGCCGAACAGGACCACAGCCGCCGCCTGGCGCCCGAGGGCTTCGAGCCATGCCTCCGGGTCGCCCTGTTTGATCTCACCTCCAGCCAGGACCACCATCGGTCCCTCCACAGCCGTGATCCCCACTTCGGCGGCGTCGTAGTTGGTGGCCTTGCTGTCGTTGAACCAGCGCACACCATCCAGCAGGCGGATCTGCTCAAGCCGATGGGGCACTCCGGGAAAGCTGCGCAGGGCGGCCTCGATCACGGCGGGCTCCAGCCCCAGCTTGAGCGCGGTGGCGGCAGCCAGCACCATGTTCTGACGGTTGTGGGCCCCGGGCAGGGCCAGGGCGGCGGCAGAGAAGAGGGGGCCTGAGGCTGCCATCACCATCCCGCCGTCGATCCAGAGAAAGGGCTGCAGGCCGGCGCCCAGCAGCCGGCGGGGGCCGGCGGTGACCCAGGTGGCTCGGTCCCAGCTGCCGGCATGGGCGCGCAGATCGGCATCGTCGGCGTTGAGGAGTTGCTCCCCGCAGTTCTGCAGCAGGCTGCGCTTGATCGCCCGGTACGCCTCCAGCGTTCCGTGCCGCTCGAGATGGTCGGGTGTGAGCGTGGTCCAGAGGCCCAGGCGTGGTGCCAGCTCCGCTGACGACTCGATCTGATAGCTGCTCAGCTCCACCACCAGCCAGTCGGGAGGAGTGGCTCCAGCCTCGCGGCGCTCGATCAGCAACTCGGCGGCCGAAATCCCGACATTGCCCACCATCGGCGCGTCGAGCCCGGCGTGGTTGAGGATGTGACTGAGCAGATGGGTGACGGTGGTCTTGCCGTTGGTGCCGGTGATGCCGATCCAGGGGATCTCGTTGCTGGCCTCCCAGGCCACCGACATCTCGCCGCAGACCCGGACGCCCCGTTCCCTCAGGGCCTTCAGCACCGGATGATCCCAGCGGATGCCTGGGCTCACCACCACCCGGTCGGTCCCCGGCTGGAGCTGGGCGAAGGATTCGGACGCCAGGGATTGCCCCAGCTCCACCTCCACTCCCCCCGCGCGCAGGTCCTCGGCCTGCTGCTCCAGCTCGGGGTTGCGGCGGCTCTCCAGCACCAGCACGCGCTGGCCGCTGGCCTTGAGCAGACGGGCGGCACCGCTGCCGGAACGTCCCAGACCAATCACCACCGCCAGTGGGTGTGACGTGCTGGGCATCCTGAACTCCTAAGGCAGAGGATTCAGTGGGCGATACTGGAATCGAACCAGTGACTCCTACCGTGTCAAGGTAGTGCTCTACCTCTGAGCTAATCGCCCGGGTTCGGGAATAAAGATTCCCGTCGGTGCGACCCTGGATCAACGCAGCCTCAGCGGCGCCATCAAGATCGAAGCAGGCAACCTAGCAGTCGGCCTGCCGTCACTCAGTGGCGTTGAAGTTCCAGGCGCCAGCGCTGACGCTTGGTGGGTTGGATCGAGAGCACCGTCAGCTCGCCGCGGTTCTCGAGCTGAATGCGATCCCCGGTTTTGAGGTCGCGGCTGGGGGTGGTCACGGGCTGCCAGTTCACGCGGGCAGCCCCCCGGCGAACCAGGTCGGCCATGCGGCTGCGGGAGAGCCCGAACCCGGCCGAGGCCACCGCGTCCAGGCGCAGGGAGGCTTCCACGGTGGCCAGCTGGCGTGGTTGGGGCCTGGTGGGAGGTTGCAGCTGATCGAGACCCCTGGCCTCCAGCTTCACCTCCACGCTGCGCACCCGGGCCGTGGTGCCCCCCAGTCGGGCGGCCAGCTGGGGGTCCACGATCACCTGGGCGCCCCGGTCGCCACGCAGCCAGAGATCACCCAGCTCCCCGTCGAGGGCGCCAGCCGCCAGTAGGCCGGCGCGGACATCGCCCGGCTCGGCTGGATCGAAGAGGAAGTTGCCGCTGACCTCCAGGCCGGCCAGGGGCGCCGTCGGCGGGGTTGATCCCGCAGCCAGATCGCGGCGCAGCAGCAGCAGCCGGCAGCGTTCGGCCTGGGGCCTGCCGCCCTCGGCCTCCAGGTGCAGCTCGCTGAGGCTGCCCAGTCGCTCCATCGCCTCCTCCCAGGCCACGGCAGAGAGGAACCCCGACCAGTGGGGCTGCCAGTCGCGCAGGGCCTGGTCGGCCAGGACGATCAAGGGCTCGAGGGCGGCTGGATCGCGGCTGCCGCGCAGCAGGTCGCCGCCGGGGGGCGTGCGGCTCATCCTTCGCCCAGGCGCACCACCGCCTGGGGGCCGGCCTGCTGAATCAGCAGCCAGGGAATCTCCTCCCCTGGGCTGCTCTCCACCAGCAGCAGCCAGCTGCCTTCCTCAAGCCTGTTGCGCAGGCTGCGGATGCGGTCGTCGGCCTCGGAGCGGACGCTGGCGGCGGCGGCGTAGCTGCCCATCCAGCCCGAGCCCATGCCGAGGATCCCGCCGATCACGGGTTCGCCGTAGGTCCCGGCGAAGGAAAAGGTGTGAAGGTCGGTGATGAAGGTGAACATCAGACCGGCGAAGAAACCGAACGGCATCAGCCAGCGCACCATGCTGCGCTGTCGCCGCTGCCGGGCCAGGGCCGGGTTGAGCAGCTCGACGGAATCGATGCTGCTTTCTCCTTCCCCCAGGGCCACCAAGACCCTTGGGGCGGGCTTGAGTTCAGTGAGCTGATCGCGCAACCGCTGCAGCTTGCGCCGGTCCTTCATCACCACCACCACCGACAGTCCCAAGACCGAGCGCCACAAAGGCCCGATTCTCGGCGTTGGCGGGGGGCGCCGTGGCCACCGCTCACTACACTTCACCCCCGGCAGAGTCTGGAATTCTCCAGACCCCCTCTCTCTCCGTCCCGGGTCATGACAAAGGTTCTGGTTTCTGATCCCATCGACCAGACGGGAATCGACATCCTCTCCCAGGTGGCGCAGGTGGATGTGCGAACCGGGTTGCCCCCGGAGCAGTTGCAGCAGATCATCGGTGACTACGACGCCCTGATGATCCGCTCCGGCACCCAGGTCACCGCCGCCATCATCGAGGCCGCCACCCGTTTGAAGATCATCGGCCGCGCGGGTGTCGGCGTCGACAACGTCGATGTGGAGGCCGCCACCCAGCGGGGTGTGCTGGTGGTGAACTCCCCGGAGGGCAACACGATCGCGGCCGCTGAACATGCGCTGGCGATGATGCTGGCCCTCTCCAGGCATGTGCCCCAGGCCCACGTCAGCACCATGGCCGGAGGCTGGGAGCGCAAGAAGTACGTCGGCAACGAGCTCTACAAGAAGAAGCTCGGCGTGGTGGGGCTTGGCAAGATCGGCTCCCACGTGGCCCGCGTCGCCAAGGCCATGGGCATGGAGGTGCTGGCCTACGACCCTTACATCTCCGCCGAGCGCGCCCAGGTGCTGCAGGTGCGCCTGATGGCGATCGGTCCCCTGTTCGCCGAAGCTGATTTCATCAGCCTGCACCTGCCTCGCACCCCCGACACCGAGAACCTGGTGAACGCGGAGCTGCTGGCCACGATGAAGCCGACGGCACGGCTGGTGAACTGTGCCCGGGGCGGCATCGTCGATGAGAAGGCCCTGGCCGAGGCCGTCAGCTCCGGCACCATCGCCGGCGCCGCCCTCGATGTCTACGGCAACGAACCCCTGGAGGTCGACTCACCGCTGCGCAAGGTGGGCGACCGTTTGATCCTCACGCCCCACCTGGGCGCCTCCACCGAAGAAGCCCAGGAGAATGTGTCGGTCGATGTGGCCGAGCAGATCCGCGACGTGCTGCTGGGGCTTCCCGCCCGCAGTGCCGTGAACATCCCCGGCCTGACCCCGGAGGTGATGGAGCGGCTCAAGCCCCACCTGCAGCTGGCCGAAACGCTCGGGCTGCTGCTCAGCCAGCTGGCTGGAGGCTCGATCCAGGACCTCGAAGTGCGGCTCCAGGGTGAATTCGCCCACCATCCCTCGCAGCCGCTTGTGGTGGCCGTTCTCATGGGCCTGCTCTCGAGCGCTTTCGGCGATCGCGTCTTTTATGTGAATGCCGGCATCGAAGCCCGCAGTCGTGGCATCCACGTGCTCGAGGTCAAAGACGCTGCCAGCCGCGACTTCGCCGGCGTCTCCCTTCAGCTCACCTGCCGCGGCGGCAACGG
>NZ_JAGQBY010000003.1:0-45583 GCF_024345875.1 Synechococcus sp. EJ6-Ellesmere | reverse complement strand
GGTCGTGGCTGACCACCACCATGGGCACCTCCTGCTCGAGCAGATACCCCTCCAGCCACTGGACCGTCTCTACATCCAGGTGGTTCGTGGGCTCATCCAGCAGCAGCAGATCCGGGTCCTGCAGCAGGATCTTGCCCAGGGCGATGCGCATCTGCCAGCCGCCGGAATAGGCCCCCACCGGCTCCTCGGCCCCTTCGGGAGTGAAGCCGAGGGTGGGCAGGAGTTTGTCGATGCGGGCATCGAGCTCATAGCCGTGCAGCGCTTCGAAGCGGCTGTGCAGCCGGCCCAGTTCATGGATCAACTCGTCGAGGTGGTGGGGATCGGTGGCCGCCTGATCACTGGCCATCTCGTGCTCCACCCGGTGCTGGCGGATCAGCACATCGGCCGCCTCGCCGAAGGCCTGGAAGAGCTCCTCGCGCACGCTGCGCTCCAGATCCACGTCGAACTCCTGGCGCAGGTAGGCGATGCGGGGATTCCCCTGGCGCACCACCTGGCCCGTGCTGGGCTCCTCCAGGCCCGCGATCAGCCGCAGCTGGGTGGATTTACCGGCGCCGTTGACCCCCACCAGACCGACCCGGTCCCCGGCCTTGACCTCCCAGGTGACATCCCGGAGCACCTCGCCATTGGGATAGATCTTCGAGACACGTTCCAGACGGAGCACGGTTTGGGCGGATCGGCTGTGAAACGTCATCATCTCCGCTCGGGCCGATCAATGGCCAAGACCTGGGTTCGATCGGCTGCGGGCCAGACTGCAGTCCATCCCCCAGGGACCGCCTGCGATGGTGAAACGTCTGGAGCAGCTGGCGGCGCTCGTGGTGGCCGCCGGACTGGCGATCGTGAGCTACTGGCTGTTCTTCAGCTGGGCCCAGGGTGGGCGTGAGCTGCGCCAGGCCCCTCGCGAGAGTCAGCCCGTTCCCGCTGAGCCGTCGCGCACGGGGGCCCGGAAACTCCCCTGACAGAGGAGCCTGCCCGGTGCCCCGGACTCAGAGCCCACCACGGGCTTTGATCAGCCACTGCTTGCTTTCCAGATCGTCAAGGGAGGCCAGATGCTGCCGAACCGACGCTTCGGTGACGGGGAGATCGAATTGGGCTCCCATGGCGATGATGCGCTCGATCGTGCCTTTGGGATCCTGCAAGGCCTGGCGGAACAGCGCTTGGGTCAGGGCCTCATCTCCCTGAATCCGCTCGTAAAGCGCGGCGGCGTTGGCGGCCAGTGCGGGTTCGGGGGGATGCGCGGTCATGGTCACGGGCTTGCTCGCGTCCTGAGCGTTCTGAACGGCACCCTATGGCGGGCCACCAGTGCTGGGCCAGTTTTTGTTGGCTGTTGTTGGATCGATGGCCAAAGAGCTCACCACGAACCGAAACCACCCCACGGCCGAAGGTCCGCCGGTAGAGACGCCGTGAGAGCCCAGCGCCAGGACAGGACCAGAAGAGCGAACAAGAAGCCCGCCTGATGGCCTGAGCGGATGGCCCCTCGTTCTTGTCTTGGCATGCTGCCGCTGAACCGGTGGCCTGGTGCGGCCAAGCCAGGGGAAAGGCCAGAGGAGCCTTCAGGCGGCCTGAGGCGGCTCCACCGATTTGCCTGGTTCACCGCCGCTGGCGCCGCTCTCCAGGCTGCGGGCCTCCAGGCAGAGCAACTGGCGCAGCTGGGCGTAGTTGGCGGCCAGGGGCTGGCGACCCTCCTGCAGGGCGTTGAACTCGGCGCGCTGCAGCACGTGATGAAGATGGGTGAGCAGGTAGGTGCTGATCACCGCTGAAACCTCGACGTCGCTGGAGCCGGCCCCGCGAGCGCTGGGGGTCCCAGGGGAGGCCTGACGCTCCTTGGTGCGACGTGGCTTCGGGGGCTGTCCCGCCGCCGACGTGAGCGCGCTGTTGGGCATGGCTCGTGCTCGGAGCGCTTCAATCCTAGTGCCGGATACTATCCGATGGGATCTCTGTACACTGGTGTGTAACGCGTGGGATCTGTTCCGCTGTGGCCACTCGCCAGACGTCCACGAGCGGCCGCCCCAAGTCCCCCCGCATTCAGGTGGTGCTGCCGGAGGAGCTCTGCGACCGCCTCAGCGCGGCGGCCGAAGCGGAATCGCGAACCGTGAGCAACATGGCCAAGGTGCTGATCCAGAGGGGGCTCGACAGCCTCGAGCTGGCCACGGCTCAGTGTCCCCCGGTGATGGGCGAGCGCTCCAGCGGTCCCGGCAGGCCGACCGAGCGCTTCCGCGAGGTGCTGGAACGTCAGGAGCGCAGCCAGCCCCGACGGTTGCGGGGGCTGCCGCGGCGTCTGCGTCTGCCCCGCTCCAGCGCCTGAGTCGCTCCCCTCGGGCTAAAGGGTTGGATCAGCCCTGACCCCCATCACCGCCGCCAGGCGAGCCCCGGTCACCGAGGGCAGGCAGCCGGCATGTCCATGCTGATGCCACCAGGCGAACAGGGCAAAGCCGAGGGCCTCACGGGCGGCCTCGTCGAGGCCCAGCTCCGCCAGCGGCCGCACCCACAGCCCCCGGCAGCGGCGCCTGAGCTGATCCATCAGCATCGCGTTGCGGGCTCCGCCTCCGGCCACCACCAGCTCCAGTGGCCTTGGCCCATGGCGAAGATCGGCCGCCACCACCGCCGCGCTGAAGGCCGTGAGGGTGGCCAGGGCATCCGCGGGCTCCAGGTGGGCTCCAGCGGCGGCCGCCCGCTGCTCCAGATCATGGAGACGCCGCTCCAGATCCGGCAGGCCGAAATCTTCCCGGCCGGTGGACTTCGGTGGCGGCAGCAGAAAGAAGGGCTCCTGCAACCACGACTGGATCAACTCCTCCTGCACCACGCCCCGGCTGGCCCAGGCGCCGCCCTTGTCGTAGCTGAGGCTGCCCTGGCTGAAGCGGTTCACCGCCAGGTCGATCAGGCTGTTGGCCGGGCCGCAGTCCCAGCCGCGCACTGGCTGCTGGCGCTCGGGCCCCTGGGCTGGCGGCAACAGGGTGAGGTTGGCGATCCCTCCGAGGTTGAGCACGGCGCGCCAGCCCCCGATCGGCTCCAGCAGGGCCGCATCGGCTGCGGGCACCAGAGGGGCACCATGCCCCCCCAGGGCCAGGTCGTGGGCGCGCAGATCGAACACCACCGGCCGTTTCAGCAACTGGGCCAGCAGCGGCCCCTGCAGCAGCTGCCAGCTGGCGCCGCGCCGGCCCTCCTGTGGTGCCCGGTGCCAGATGGTCTGGCCATGGCAGCCCACGAGCTCGGCACGGCCGCCTGGATCGCAGCGGCGGGCGCACTCGGCCTGGGCTTCGCTCACAGCTTCGGCCAGATCCAGCAGTGCAGCCGCCGCCAATGGCTGACCCTGCCCCACCGCGATCAGCTGGGCCCGCAGATCGCTTGGGTACGGATAGAAGCAGTGGTGGAGCACACGCCAGCGGGGACGCGCCAGGGGGGGCTGGAAGCTGGCCAGCACCGCGTCCACCCCATCGGCGCTGGTACCGCTCATCAGTCCGAGCACAAGGCTGGGCCGCCCCGGGACCATCACAGCTGGGGCAGGCCTTCGAGCGCCTGAACGGTTCCCATCACCACCAGCAGATCCCCCTCGCTGAGCACGTGGGAGGCCGGGGGGTTCACCGAGAGCCGGTTCTCGGGGCCGGCCGCCAGAACGCTCACCTCATAGTTCTTGCGCAGGTTCAGATCGCGCAGGGAGCGGCCGATGAAGGCCTGAGGCACCTTGATCTCCTCGATGCTGTTGCGATCGTCGAGCCTGAGGCGATCCAGCAGGTTGGGGCGCACCAGCTGACGGGCCAGCTGCTCCCCCTGCATGCGTGAGGGAAAGACCACCTTGTCGGCCCCAACCCGGCGCAGCATCTTCTCGTGCAGATCGCTGGTGGCCCTGGCGATCACCTGCTTCACCCGGCTGCCCTCGCTGTCCTTGACGATCAAGGTGGCGGTGATGCTGGCGGCGATCGGTTCGCTGATGCCCACCACCACAGTGTTGAGATCGAGAACGCCCGCCTCCCGCAGAGCCTCTTCATCGGTGCAGTCGAGGGCTCGGGCCTCGATGGCCGGATCGACCTGGCGCAAGGCATCGATGGCGCGCTGGTCCCTGTCGATCGCCAGCACCTCGGCGCCGCAGCGCACCAGTTCCTTGCAGACAGCTGTGCCGAAACGCCCCACGCCGATCACCGCGAAACTGTCCGGTGCGGCCGTTCCGGCTCCCTGCCAGCGCCACCAGTTGGTCATCGAGGCTCATCCGCTTGCGCGGCCATTCTGTGACCCGCACCCACCGGGCAAAAAAAATCCCGCCGCAGGCGGGAGTGAACCGGCAGGGAAAACCAGCCGATGGGCCGTAGCCGATCAGGCTGGCTGGTTTCTCACTTGTTGGGCTGGGGGGTCATGCGCAGGTAGGGCTTGATCTCGGTGACACCCTTGGGGAACTTGACGCGGGCGTCTTCGGTGGCGATCGAGGGAACCACCACGCAGTCTTCGCCGTCTTTCCAGTTCACCGGGGTAGCCACCTGGTGGTGGTCGGTGAGCTGCAGGGAATCGATCACCCGCAGGATCTCGTCGAAGTTGCGGCCGGTGCTGGCGGGGTAGGTGATCTGCAGGCGCAGCTTCTTGTTCGGATCGATGATGAAGACCGAGCGCACCGTCAGGTTGTTGAGGGCGTTCGGATGGATCATCCCGTAGAGATCGCTCACCGACTTGTCGGCGTCGGCCAGGATCGGGTAGTCGACCGTGGTGCTCTGGGTTTCGTTGATGTCACCGATCCAGCCCTTGTGGCTTTCAGCGGAATCCACGCTCAGGGCAATCGTTTTGACGTTGCGCTTCTCCCATTCGGGGCGCAGGCGTGACACCTCGCCGAGTTCGGTGGTGCACACCGGGGTGTAGTCGGCGGGGTGAGAGAAGAGCACCACCCAGCTGTCGCCAGCGAAGTCGTAGAGGTTGATCGGACCCAGCTGGGAGTCCTGGGTGAAATCGGGAACGGTGTCGCCGAGTTGCAGCGTCATGGAAAAAAAGCGTGTTGGGAGAGAGGAAAGGGGGCGTGGCGGGAAGGGGCGTCCTTCCGCGGCCGCATCCCGGGCCTGAGCCACGTTAGGCATCGAGGTGGCTAGATCCCGAACTGCCTGCAGATCAGCCAGGGGACCAGCAGGGTCATGGTCAGGGTGAGTGGTAGGCCGTAGCGGGCCACATCGAGGAAGCGGTAGCGGCCGGGGCCGAAGACCATCAGGTTGGTCTGGTAGCCGACGGGGCTGAGGAAGCTCTGGCTGGCGCCGAAGAGCACGGTGAAGATGAAGCCCATGGGCTGCTGCCCCAGGCCCTGGGCCAGCTGGGCCGCGATCGGGATCACCAGCGCCACCGTGGCGGCATTGCTCATCACCTCGGTGAGCAGGGTGGTGAACAGGAACACCATCACCAGCGCCCAGAACACAGGCCATCCCTTCACCATCAGCAGCATCGCCTTGGCGATGGCCTCCGCCAGGCCGGTTTTCTCCAGGGCCACGCTGAAGCTCGCCAGCGAGCCCAGCAGCAGGATCACATCCAGCCGGATCGAGCGCTGCAGGTCGCCTGGCCGCAGGCAGCCACTGGCCACCATGGCCACCGTTCCCAGCAGCACCGAAGCCACCAGCGGCAGCAGTTTGAAGGTGGGCAGCAGGATCGCCAGCAGGGCGATCACCATGGCGACCCCCTTGCGGCTGGCCGTGGGGAGGTCTTTTTCCAGCTGCTCGAGCACCACCAGGTCGTTGTTGGCTTGCAGGCCGCGAATCGCATCGCGGGGGGCCTGCAGCAGCACCACGTCGCCATCGCGCAGCACGATTCGGCCCAACCGTTCGCGCAGCACTTCGTTGCCGCGGCGCAGGGCGAGCACCGTGGCGTTGTAGCGCTGGCGGAAGCGCAGATCCCGCAGGGTTTCACCGGCCAGGGTGGAGCCTGCGGGCAGCAGCACCTCCACGGTGCGCTGACTGGCCGGGTCGACGGCCTCGATCTCGCCGTCTTCGAGCTTTGCCGGCGCCAGCGTGACCATCCGCTCCTGCTGCAGGCGCAGCAGATCCTCGCGACCGCACCTCAGCAGCAGGCGGTCGTGTTCAACCAGTGGCATGTCCGCCAGGGGGGGCAGAAAGCGCTCGCTGGCGCGGTGCAGCTCCAGCACGTCGAGATCGAAGCGCCGCTGCAGGCGGCTGTCGTGCAGCGATCGGCCCAGCAGTTCCGAGTTCCTGGGGATCAGGACCTCGGTGAGGTAACCGCTGCGGGCCATCCCGCCCATCAGGTCGTCCTCGTCGACCCCACGATTGGGCAGGAAGCGGTCGGCCAGCACCACCATCATGGCTCCGCCCACCAGCCACACTCCGAGGCCGATGCCGGTGAAGCTGAACAGGTCGAACTCGCCGTAGCCAAGCTTTTTGCTGACATCGCTGGCCAGCAGGTTCACCGAACTGCCCAGCAGCGTGAGGGTGCCCCCCAGCACCGTGGCGAAGGAAAGCGGCAGCAACACCTTCGAAGGGGCGATCCGGTGCCGGTGGCACCAGCCCTCGATCACGGGCAGCAGAGTGGCCACGATCGGGGTGTTGGGGATGAAGCCTGAGACAGGGCCCACCACAGCCACCATCAGGGTGATCATCCGTTTGGGGCTGCGCACCGCATTGGAGCCGATCAGGGCCCGCAGGCGGTCGAGGGCCCCGGAGCGGAACAGGCCGGCCGAGAGGGCAAACAGGCCCATCAGGGTGACCAGGGCCGTGCTGCCGAAGCCCTCCACGGCCTCGGCTGGCTTGAGCACACCGGTGGCCATCAACAGGCTGGCCGCCAGCAGACCAGTGAGCTCGGGAGCGAGCCAGCCGCTGATGAACAGCACAATCGCCAGGGCCAGCACCAGCAGGGTGATCAGGGCCTGGGGCTGGAGGGCGGCCTGAAGCAGGTCGTCCATGGACGCAATCCCTACGTGGATTGTGGCCAATCTTGCAGCATGTCGCGCAGGTGCTGCAATCCCAGTCCTGCCGTTGCGGAAATGAACACCACGTCGGCGTCGAATGAGCGGGCCTGCTCCAGGGCGGTGGCGGGGCAGCGATCGATCTGATTGGCCACCAGGCGGCGGGGGGCATGGCTGCCGAGGGAATCGAGGATGGTGTGAACCGTTCTGAGCTGCACGGGCCAGGCCGGATCGGCCAGATCCACCACGATCAGCAACCCGTCGGCCTCGAGGGTTTCCTCCAGGGTGGAGCGGAAGGCTTCCACCAGCGGCGGCGGCAATTCGCGAATGAACCCCACCGTGTCTGTGAGCAACAGGCGCCGCACCGCTCCGCTGCCATCGGGCAGATCCAGCCGGCGTGTGGTGGGATCGAGGGTGGCGAACAGCTTGTTCTCCGCCAGGACCTCCTCCCCGGCCACTGGCTGGGTCAGGGCGTTGAGCAGTGAGCTCTTGCCCGCATTGGTGTATCCCACCAGGGCCAGCCGCTTCAGCCCACACCGACCCTGGCGAAGGCGAGCCCTGTGCTCCCCCAGCCGCTCCACGTCGCGCTGCAGCCGCTCGATCCGGCGGGCAATGGCGCGGCGGTCCTTCTCCAGCTGGGTCTCGCCCGGTCCGCGAGTACCGATGCCGCCCCCCTGGCGCGAGAGGCTGAGGCCCCGTCCGCTCAGCCGAGGCAGGCGATAGCGCAGCTGGGCCAGTTCCACCTGCAGGCGCCCGGCGCTGCTGGCGGCCCGCTGGGCGAAAATGTCGAGGATCAGCTCGCTGCGATCGCTCACCGGCAGGTCCAGCAGGCGCTCCAGGTTGCGGGCCTGCACCGGCGTCAGTTCACGGTCGGTCACCACCAGGGTGGCCCCGAGCCGGCGGGCCTCCAGCGCCGCTTCGCGCAGCTTTCCTTCGCCCCAGAGGGTGTGGGGGGCGGCCTGCTGGCGCTTCTGGCGCACCACCCCCACCGGCAGACCACCGGCGCTGCGCACCAGCCCTTCGAGCTCGGCGATGTCGCGCTGGCTCTCGGTCTCCTCGCCGCTGACCAGAGCCAGCAGCATCACCTGCTCCGGCCCCTGCCGGGTCTGGTTGATCGCCCTGACCGCTTCCAGCTCGCCGGCCTCGGCGGGGTTGATACCAGGATCACAGAGGTCGGCGAGCTCACCTTCCAGCCGGCAGGTCCAAGGCTGGGCTTCATCGCGGCTGAGCCCGTAGACGGCGGCGGGCCAGCGTCCACCGGAGCGGGCACGGTCGCTGAAGCGCAGCCAGAACAGGGGCTGCAGGTCCATGCCCACCAGGGCGTCGCTGCCAACGGGCTCCAGCGACTGACCACGGCCGATGCAGCTGAGCAGCCGTAGATCCTGGCCCTGACGCCGCTCAGAGCCAGGCAGGCGCTCGATCAACCGGCCCGATTGCTCCAGGGGACCTACCCACAGCAAGCGGCAGAGGCCGCGGCCATCCACCACCAGGCTGAGGGGCAGCTCCAGCTCCCGGGCCTCGGCCGCCAGCCGCTGCAGCCCCAGCAGGTCGGCGCCCCCTTGCTCCGGGTGGCGCCGCTGGGCCAGGCGCTCCAACCGCCGTTTCTGGGCGGGCCGCAGCCCTGTGACACGGCCGGCGAGGACGGACTGTTTCAATGGCGCCGGATCAGCAGGCAGGTGATTCCGGCCGCCCTGGCACCCGCCAAATCCTCCGGGCTGTCGCCCACATGCCAGACCTGCTCGGGCCGGAGTTCCAGGCCTTCGAGGGCCAGCTCGAAGGGCTTCGGGCTGGGTTTGGCCGCACCGGCCGCACTCGAGACCACCACCAGCTCCAGAAGCTGCGCCAGGCCGAGGGCTTCAAGTAGCCCGTGCAGGCGCTGGTCGAAGTTGCTCACCACCGCCAGGCGCAGGCCAGCCCCGTGCCAGCGGCCGATGGGGCCGATCACATCGGGATACACCCGCCAGAGATCCGGCTCGGCAAAGCGCTCGAACAGCTCGAGAGCCAGCTGTGGGGGAAGTTCAAGCTCTCCCAGGTTGCCGCCGGTTGAGCGCAAGGTGTCCTCGATGCGCTGGTGCCACCATTGCTGCTCGGCCGACAGCAGTTCCGGGCCCTCCAGGCCAGGGAAGGCCAGTGGCGGAGCCTGGCGCAGCACAGCGGGAAAAGCCTGATCGATCGCTTCCGGCTCCGCGATCACCCCGTGCCGCCGGGCCACATCCGCATAGGTGTGACCCACTGAGCGGCGCAGGCCGATCAACGTGCCCATGGCATCCAGCAGCAGCGCGGCGGGTGCGCCCGGGTTCAGGGACTCCCACATCGAGGCACGTTCAGGGGGCGGCCGAGATCGCTCAACCAGCCCGCTGCCACCCTGAGCTGGTGCGGCAGGCCCGGAAGTCTTGAGAGGTAGGTGAGCTGACGGATCCGGTAGGCGGCGGGTCCCGCCAGGGTCAGGCCCAGGCCTGTGAGGCTGGCCTCTCCGATGCCCAGGCTGATCATCTCGCCCAGATCCTTCCAACGGAACGGCTGCAACGACTCACCCTCGAGCGAGCGCAGCAGGTTCTCCGCCAGGCAGTCAGCCTGCTGGAAGGCCACCTGGGCCGTGGCCGCCAGGGGCGCCCCATCGGCATCAGCGACGTGGGCCACATCACCGATCGCAAACACTCCGGGGGTCTGCTTCAGCTCAAGGGTCGATTCGCAGAGCAGGCGGCCCCGGTCATCGAGGCTGGCGGCAGGCTCGATCGGGGGCGGGGCCACCGTCACCCCAGCGGTCCAGATCACGCCATACACCGGCAGTGTTTCGCGGCTGCTGCCCTCCCCCCCCGCCGTGAGGCTCAACTCCAGACGGCCAGGCTCCAGGGCCAGCACCCGGGTGTGGGTGCGCAGGCGGATGTCGCGGCGCAGCAGCGCCGAGCGGGCCTGCTCGCGGTTGAAGGCCCGGGCCTGGGGCAGCAGATCGGTGCCCTGCTCGATCAGTTCGATCACGGTGCTGCCCTGGAGCAGATCGGCCAGCTTGCAGGCCAGCTCCACCCCGCTCGGTCCGGCCCCCACCAGCGCCAGCCGCTGCAGGGGCCTGGGGTGGCTGCGCAGGTGCTGAACCAGCTCCTGCAGATGCTCCACGTCGGCAAGGCTGCGGAAGGGGATGGCCAACTCCTCCACCCCGGGAATGCCGTAGCTGGTGCCGCGGCTGCCGGTGGCGATCACCAGGCGCGAATAGGCCAGCTGCCGACCCTGCTCGGTGTAGACACAGCCGGCGCTGGCATCGATGCGGCTGATCCGGTCCTGCAGCCAGGCCACTCCCCGGCTGGCCAGCAGGGTGTCGTAGCGGGGGGCCACTTCCCAGCCGCGCAATTCCTCCGAGAGCAGCTCGTAAAGCAGGGGCAGGAACAGGAACCGCTGCTGAGGCTCCACCAGCAGAATCGGCGGGTGATGGCGCTGGGAAGCCAGGGCCAGGGCGGTGTACAGACCGCCGAAGCCGCCGCCGGCAATCAGCACCGGCCTGGTGGGGCCGGACGCCTGTGGGGGCGTGTTGGCCGGGCTCCTGCTGGGCTCCTCCATGGGCGAAAGGCCTTGCCGTCTGGGGTTGATCAAACCCTAACCAGCGGTGTTGCCCCGGAGGAGATGATGGAGGCCATGATCAGCCTCACCACGACCCCGTTGCCGACGGATCGGCTGGGCCGGACTGTCGAGCCGGAACCGGCCCTGCGCCTTCTGGAGCCCCTTGATGCCGCTGGGCAACTGGCCTGGGGTTACGAAACCTTCGGCGAGGGGTTCGCGCTCACCACCAGTTTCGGGATCCAGTCGGCGGTGCTGCTGCACATGGCCAGCCGCCTCAGCGAGAGGATCCCCGTGCTCTGGGTGGACACGGGCTACCTGCCCAGCGAGACCTACCTCTATGCCGACAGGCTCTGCACCGCCCTCAATCTGAATCTCAAGGTGGCGCAGGCGGATCTCTCCCCGGCCCGGATGGAGGCGCTCTACGGCCGCCTCTGGGAAACCGGTCGGGTGGAAGACCT
This sequence comes from Synechococcus sp. EJ6-Ellesmere, assembly GCF_024345875.1. Taxonomy (NCBI): domain Bacteria; kingdom Bacillati; phylum Cyanobacteriota; class Cyanophyceae; order Synechococcales; family Synechococcaceae; genus Synechococcus; species Synechococcus sp. EJ6-Ellesmere. The sequence continues at coordinate 34,699 of NZ_JAGQBY010000003.1, read as the reverse complement.
TCAGACTTACCACCGCCTGCGCAAGGTGGAGCCCCTGGATCGGCTCTTCCAGGAGCTGGGTGTGCATTGCTGGGCCAGTGGGGTGCGCGGTGGCCAGACCGATCACCGCGGCGCCATGGCCCCCCTCGATGGGGTGCGCGGGCGCTGGTCGCTGCGACCCCTGCTCTCCTGGGGGCCTCGCCAGGTCTTCTATTACATGGAGAGCCATGCCCTGCCCCAGCACCCGCTGTTTGAGCAGGGCTACTCCAGCGTGGGCGACTGGCATTCCAGCCGACCTGACGATGGTGACGGCCGCGCCAGCCGCTTCGGGGGGCTGAAGCAGGAATGCGGCATCCATCTGCCGGGAGTGATGGGCGAGGGCATCTGAGCCGTGGGAGCCGGCGACCTCTGGTTGCTGATCGGCAACAGCCGCTGGCACTGGGTTGAGGCGTTGGCGGAGGCGGCCTCCGACCCAGGATCCCCGGTCCTGCGTTTCAGCCACAGCCCGCCACCTCCTGATCCCGCCCTGCTGCCGTGGGAGCGGCTGCGGGCCTGGGCGGCCGTGGGCCCGGTGCCCTTTCAGGGCAGAGAAAACACCTGTCAGCTCGCGCCGATGGAGGGCCGGCGCCTGCAGCTCGAGCAGGTGCCCCTGCAGCAGCTGCCGCCCTGGTTGGGCATCGATCGTGCTCTGGTGGGCTGGCAGGCCTGGCAGCGCCAGGGCCGGCTGGGGAGAGGGGCTGTGCTGGTGGCCGATGCGGGCACGGCGCTCAGCCTCACCCGGATCGGGGCGACGGGCGCCTTCGCAGGGGGAAGGCTGCAGCCCGGAGTGAGCACCCAGCTGAGCTGCCTGGGGCGGGCCACGGAGCTGCTGCCGCTGCTGGTGCCCGGACCTGAGGGGTTGGATCGTCTCGCCGAGGCGATCGACCCCTGGCCGATCGAGACGGAGCAGGCCATGCGGGTGGGGTGCCTGCTGGGCCTGGCGGCTGCAGTGGCCCAGGCCTGGCGCGACCTGCATCCGCTGGAGCCCACCGCGCTCTGGCTCACCGGCGGCGACGCCCCGAGTCTCGCCCCGCTGCTGCGTCGGGAGCAGGTGCCCTTCAAGCTGGCACCGGAGCTGGCGCTGGAGGCGCTGGTGGCACTCAGTTCAGACTCAGATCCGAGAGGATCTGCTGGGCCATCTCCTCGGCCTTGACCTTCCAGTAGATGAGCTCCAGCTTCCCCTCCGGGTCGACCACGAAGGTGTGGCGCATCATGCCCATGTACTCACGGCCCATGAACTTCTTCAGCCCATAGCTGTCGTAGGCCGCGGCCACCTCACAGGGCTCGGGATCACTGAGCAAGGTGAAGGGCAGCTGGTACTTCGCGATGAACTTGGTGTGGCTGCCGGCTTCGTCCTTGCTGATGCCCAGCACCTTGATGCCGTGCTGCTCGAAGCTGGCCCACTGATCGCGGAATCCGCAGGCTTCCTTGGTGCAGCCTGGGGTGTCGTCCTTGGGATAAAAGTAAAGAACCACTCGCGTTCCACGCAGGTCGGCCAGCGAAACGGATGTGCCGTTCTGGTCGGGAAGGGTGAAGGTGGGGGCCGGATCTCCGATCTGCAGCGTCATGGTTCGACGATTGCCAGGGTTGACCCTAGGTCGCCGGTAGGGTCAGACGTCCTCCCGAAGCCTGATGGCCCTCGCCCTTCGCCTCGGCCTCTCCACCCTGCTGGCGCTGATCGGCGTCGCCGGTCTGGTCCAGCTCACCCTGCAGCCGCCCCTGGCCAGCCGCCCGGGAACTTCGGCGGCCGTTGTGCTGGCCGATCTCGAAGCCCAGGAGGCCCTGTTGGATCAGCGTCAGCAGGCGGCGCTGCTGCTCAACCGCTTCGTTGGCGCCCAGATCACCCGTTACTTCTGGGGTGGCTTCAGCGGCTACCTCGATGTGCTGGGCATCGAAGCCCCCCAGGACATGAAGGCTGAACTGAAGGTGGAGGACCAGAGCGCCCAGCTCAGGCTCATCCCCCGAACGGGCAAGGAGACCTATGTGGCGCGGGTGGAGGCCATCGAAAGTGTGCCGCGAGGGGTGGTCTGCCGCGGAGAGGGCACGCCGGGAGCCTTCTCTTTTCAGTCCGACCGCCTCGGTTGCCCGCCGGGATGGCGGACTCTCGGGAGCCCCAAGCGCCTTCGCCCCACCAGCTGAGGGCTCAAAGGGGGTGGGCCAGCCCAAGGTCTGTCTCCATTCACTTTCAAGATGTTGGCAAGTGCAACTCAGCTGACTAGGTTGAAAGGGATGTTCCTTCGCCTTCCCGTGCTGAAGCGTCTTGCCGCTGGGCTCCTTGCTGGAGCCGCTTTCTCAGCCACAGCCCTGCCCGCTTCGGCAGCTGTGGACAATGATCTCCCTGTTCGTTGGAACACCGGCGGTGCCGTGTGGTCCACCAACCTGGATGCCTTCAAAACGTTCATCGAAGACGGTGATGTGACCGATCGCGGTCTCGCCGGCGGGATCTCTCGCTCCGGCTGGACTGCCAGCGAACTGCGCACCGGTCTGGCCAAGAGCTACAGCGTCGATGTGGTGGGCGTGACCCGCTTCCTCTATTCCGACGCCGGTGTCAAGTTCCTCAAGAACCAGACCCGCAGCTACTTCCCCTACTGGTCGATGTCGACCTACGCCGTTCAGGGTCTGCGAGGCGCGATCATCGCCGACGCCGCCGATGGTTCCATCTCCTCGGCCGGCATCATGGCCGCCCTGCCCACCGACTTCCGTCTGGCTGACACCTGCGGCACCTACGACGGCAAGCAGAACATCTGCGCCGAAGGCAAGTGCCAGGGAGAAGCCCAGTGCACCTCCCTGCTCTCCTGGTACGTCTTCCTGCCGGCCTGCATTCAGGCCAACCAGATGATGGACCCCGTGGCTGAAGTGCGTACCGCTCCCGCTCCCGCTCCTGTCTTCACCCCCCAGAACGAGCCCATCCGCGGCCTCTGGTGACACCGGGCCACTGGCTGAGGCCAGAAGCCCTTTCAGCGAACCCCGGCAGTGCCGGGGTTTTTTTATGGGTGCGCTCCGGCTGGCTCAGCCTGCCGGGATCATCTGCGGTGGGCGATCAGGCGATGGTGGAGCAGGCGCTGGGGAAGCTGCCCTCGGAGCTGACCACGGAACCCTGCTTCCACCGTGGCGATCTCAACGGGGTTCAACACGGTTTCCAGCCGGTTTCGGTAGGCCGCACTGGGGCTGAACCAGCGCTGGTAGGCACTCTCGTTCAGGTCCAGGGTGAGTGACTCCTGCCAGCTCTCCTGTTCCACCTGCCAGTTCATGGCTTCCAGGGCTCCCGTCAGCTCGGCAGGACTAGGCTGCGCTGTGAGCCAGTCGCCCTCTTCGAGGCTGACGCGTCGCAGCAGCTCAGGCAGGGTCCTCTCATCCTGGCCAGCCTTTGAACCACCCGGCCTGGCCAGCAGTTCCGCCAGCGCCCCGGCGGGACCCAGCAGCGGTCCACTCAGCAGCAGGCGCCACTGCGCCCTGGGGCTGGCCAGCTGATCGAGTTCTTCCAGCCACCGCTGCCACAGCTCTGGCGCGAGTCCCTGGAAGGGCGAGCGGCCCACCAGCCACTCAAAGCGCTCGCCGGGTTCCATCGTTTTGCTCAGGCTTCCAGGCCTTGTCGGATCCAGCAGTTGCAGCCGCGGGCTGCGCAGGTTGTCGAGCAGCTGGCACTGGGCCTGCAGGCGCTCCTGATCCGCTGCGCTGTCCACGCTGATCAGCACGCCCCCCTCCGGGCAGCTCTCCAGGGGATCCAGGGCCCAGAGCAGGGACCTGGCCGCCAGGATCAGTGTCCGGTCCTGTCGCCGCCACTCGGCCCCCTGCCAGAAGCGCTGGCGCAGCTGATCGAGCCGCTCTCCCTCCGCGGCGGCCTGGCGCTGCAGCCAGCGCTCCAGCTCCGCGTCGTCGGGTCCGCTGCTGAGCAGGGGGCCGGAGTCGGCTGCGCTCTCGGCGGCGGCAGCCAGCTGGGCGGCACGCCGCCGCTGCAGCCGGCCCTGCAGCCCCCCCTCCCAGCCGAGGCGACCAGGTAACCAGAACACCTCCCCCTGCAGGGCGGCCGGGAGGTAGGTCTGGGCCACCCAGTGCTCGGCGTAGGCATGGGGGTAGCGATAGCCCACCCCATCGCCGAAGGCCGCCCCATCGCGGTTGGCGTCGCGCAGGTGGGAGGGCACCTCCTGGCGGTTGGTGGCCCGCACGCTCTTGAGGGCGTCAAAGAACCCCAGCAGGCTGTTGCTCTTCTCGGCGCCGGCCAGGTAGAGGGCGGCCTGGGCCAGGGGATAAAGCCCCTCCGGCAGTCCCACCCGCTCGAAGGCCGCCGCACAGGCTTCCACCACCACCATCGCCTGGGGGTCGGCCAGACCGATATCTTCCCCGGCGGAGATCAGCATGCGCCGGAAGATGAAGCGCGGATTCTCACCGGCCTCCACCATCCGCGCCAGCCAGAACAGGGCGGCATCGGGGTCGGAACCCCTGAGCGACTTGATGAAGGCGCTGATCGTGTCGAAATGGGCATCCCCCTGCTTGTCGTAGAGCACGGCCCGCTGCTGGATCGATTGCTCGGCGATCTCCAGGTCGATCCGGATCACCCCGCTGGCATCGGCGGCGCTGCTCTCCACCGCCAGCTCCAGGGCGTTGAGCAGGCTGCGGGCGTCACCGCCGGCCACATCCAGCAGGTGATCGGCTGCCTCGGGGGTCAGCTCCACCGCCCGGCCGCCATAGCCGCGCTCCCCGTCGGCGAGGGCCCGCTCCAGCAGCACCCTCAGATCACGGGGCTCGAGGGGTTGCAGGCGGAACAGCCGCGAGCGGCTCATGAGGGCCTTGTTGACCTCGAAGTAGGGGTTCTCGGTGGTGGCGCCGATCAGGGTCACGGTGCCGTTCTCCACCCAGGGCAGCAGGGCGTCCTGCTGGGCCACGTTGAAGCGATGAACCTCATCGATGAACAGCAGGGTGCGCAGGCCGTGGCGCTCCAGCCGCTGACGTGCCGCCTCCACCTCCACACGCAGGTCTTTGACCCCAGCCAACACCGCATTGAGGCTGGTGAAATGGGCACGGGTGCTGCTGGCGATGATGCGCGCCAGGGTGGTCTTGCCCACCCCCGGCGGGCCGTGCAGGATCAGGTTGCCCACCCGATCGGCGCGGATCGCCCGCCGCAGCAGCCGCCCGGGGCCCAGGATCTCCGCCTGGCCCACGAACTCTTCGAGGCTGCGGGGGCGCAGGCGATCGGCGAGGGGGGCAAGCGCCTGGCGGTTGATCTCCCCCTGATGGCTGAACAGATCGCTCAAAAAGAGTGTGGCGGGATGAGGACAATCCTGGGATCAACCCTCAGGAACTGCAGGTGGAGGCACGGGCCTGCAGAATCGGCCAAGTCTTGTCACCGTGCGTGAAGCGTTCCAGTCTGGTGATCCCGGCCGCTCTCGGTCTTCTGGCGGCTGGTCTCAGCGGCTGCGGCGATCCCCCCAAGCCGCCCCCCAGACAGGTCCAGGTCAAGACCGAACCCGTCGCCCTGGCCCGCTTCAGCGACGACGTCGACACGATCAGCACCCTTGAGGCTCTCAGCGTGGTGGAGCTGGCGGCCCAGGCCGGCGGCCGCATCGAGCGCCTGCTGGTGCGTCAGGGCGATGTGGTGCGACAGGGCCAACTGCTGATGGTGCTCGATCAGGTGCAGGTGCGTGCCGATGTGGCCAGTCTGCGCGCCCAGCTGGAGAAGGACGAGCTCAATTACAAGCGCTTCGAGTTCCTGGTGCGCCAGGGTGCCGCCAGCGCCCTGCAGCGCGACCAGTTTCGGGCCCAGTTCGTCCAGTCGAGGGAGGCCCTGCGGGCCCGAGAGGCCGATCTGGCCTTTCGCGACCTGCGCTCCCCCAGCGATGGGGTGATCAGTGATCTGCAGGTGAAGGTGGGCGATGTGATCAGTGCCGGGGATCCCTTCACCAAGGTGGTGCGCAACGACCGCCTCACCGCCCGCATCGACGTTCCCGGCGTGCTGACCGCTCGGGTGAGGCCCGGTTTGCCCGTGACTCTGCAGGAGCCTCAGTCCCCGAGGGTGCTGGCCCGCGGCGTGGTCAGCTCGGTGGATCCGGTCGTCAATGCCGGCAACCAGGCCCTGCTGGTGAAGGCCGAATTCAACAATCCCACCGGCGCCCTGCGCAGCGGCCTGCGCTTGCGCACCCGGGTCCAGCTCGATGCGGCCGATCTGCCCTCGGTGCCCTTCGCCGCGGTCACCCAGACGGCCGGCCAAAGTTTCGTCTTTGCCGTCGGCACTCTGCAGGATCTGGAGAAGTCTCCCGGCAAGGCACCGCTGGATCAATTGCGCAAGCTCCCACCAGGCAGCACCTTCGCCCTGCAGCTACCGGTTCAGCTCGGCTCCCTGCAGAACAATCGCTATCCCGTTTTGAGTGGTGTTTCTCTCGGTCAACGTGTGATCACCACCAATCTGCTCACCCTTCGTCACGGCACTCCCGTGACGGTGAAGTAGGAGCAGTCGATGTCTGCATCCGATAACTTCATCACCCGTCCGGTTCTGACCGTTGTCTGCAGTCTGCTGATCGTGATCGGTGGTCTGATCTCGATTCCGTTGCTGCCGGTTGAAAATCTTCCCGACATCGCACCCCCCACCGTAACGGTGAATGCCCTCTACAACGGTGCCGATGCGATCTCCGTGGAGGAGGGTGTCACCAATGTGCTGGAGCAGCAGATCAACGGGGTGGAGAACATGGATTTCATTACCTCTTCCAGTGCAGCCTCCGGCACAAGTTCCATCACCGTGTCATTTGCCAGTGGCACCGACGGTGACATCAATCAGGTGAATGTCCAGAACCGGGTAGCCCTGGCCCAACCCCAGCTTCCGGAGGAAGTGCGGCAATCAGGTGTTGTGGTGAATAAAGCCTCCAATTCCATCCTTCTTGTTTACAACTTCGGCAGTGAGGACGCTAATAAGCCGTACAGTACGGAGTTCATCAGTGGTCTGCTAGATCAGACCCTGCTTGACAAGATCAAGCGCGTCAAGGGGGTCGGAAATGTCACCATAGCCGGCCAAACGCTCGCCTTTCGCCTCTGGCTCGATCCTGATCGTCTGGCTGCCAATCGGCTCAGCTCTGCCGATGTGGTGAATGCTCTGCGCAGCCAAAGCCGACTTGTTCCGGCTGGGCAGGTGGGAGGCGAACCGGCCCCCAAGGGGCAGAAGTTCACCTTCACGGTGCAGTTGCAGGGAAGGTTGCGCAGCTCCGAGGAATTCTCCAACCTGATCCTGCGCAGCACCGGGGATGGCGGTCTAGTGCGGCTGCGGGATGTGGGTCGTGTGGAGCTGGGAGCTGAAAGCTACGTTTCCAATGCCACTGATCTGCGGGCCGTTCCCTCCGTGGGTCTGCTGGTGTATCAGTTGAGCGGCAGCAACGCTCTGGAAGTGTCCCGGGGTGTGCAGGAGGTGCTGGAGGAGTTCAGCAGCACGATTCCTCCAGGGATCAAGATTGAGAAGATCTACGACGTCACCGACTTCATCAATGCCTCGATCAAGGGAGTCACCAACTCCCTGCGCGATGCCGTGGTCCTTGTGGTGCTGATTCTGTTCCTGTTCCTTCAGAACTGGAAGGCCACCCTGGTGCCCGGAATCGCCATCCCGGTGGCCCTGGTGGGCACATTCATGTTCGTGAAGGTCGCCGGTTTCTCGCTCAACCAGCTCACTCTCTTCGGCCTGGTGCTGGCCACGGGGCTGGTGGTGGATGACGCCATCACCGTGATCGAGGACACCTCCTCCAAGAAGGCCCAAGGGATGACGGCCTTGCAGGCAGCCAAGAGCACGATGAACGAGCTGTTCGGTGCCGTGATCGCCACCTCGCTGGTGCTGTTTGCGGTGTTTCTGCCGGTGCTCTTCTTCCCAGGAGCCACGGGCACGATCTACAAGCAGTTCGCCGCCACGATCATCTTTTCGGTGGCGATCTCCACCTTCAATGCGCTCACCTTCTCGCCGATGCTCTCGGCCCTTCTGCTGGCCCGAGAAGGTGATCCCCCGGGACGGCGCACCTACGCCATCGCCGGCACATCCATCGGTTTCATCTATGGGGTGCTCGTGAGCGGCGGCGGCATCCTTGTGGTGCTCGGCTTCCTGGTGGCGGGGCTGTTGCTGGGCTACCTGCTGGGGCTGATCACGCGCCTCCCCCTGCGGTTGCCGGTCACGGCGGCGGCGGCGGTGCTTGGCCTGGTGCTGGGTGGAGTGGCCCGGCCACTGGCGGTGGTGATCTTCGCCTTGATCGGTCTGGCCCTGGGCTTCTTCCTCGAACCGATCTTTACGCGCTTCAACAGGTTCTACGCCTCCGGAGAGCGGGGCTACCGGAAGGGCCTCGGCTGGGTGCTCAGCCACCGGATTCTGATCATGGGGGTGCTGGTGGGAGGTATCGCCCTCACCGGTGTGGCCTTCACCTCCATCCCCTCGGGTTTCGTGCCGATCGAGGATCAGGGCTATGCCATCGGCTTCGTTCAGGCCCCCGATGGGGTCTCAGAGCAGAACACCCGGGCCATCAACACCCAGGTGGCCGAAATCCTGCGCAGCGAGAAGGACATCAGCAACGCCCTGCTGATCAGTGGTTTCAGCCTGGATGGAAATGCACCCAACAGGGGTCTCTTTTTCTTCGGCACACGGAACTGGGCCGATCGCCCCGATGCCGACCAGTACATGGCCGCCATCGTCGAGCGGCTGAACCGCAAGATGGCGGCGATCGACGGGGCCAGGATCTTCGTGGTCGAGCCGCCCGCCATTCCCGGCTACGGCACCTCCGGAGGGTTCGAATTCCAGCTGCTGGATCAGAGCGGTGGAGCCCTCAGCCTTCCCGACTTCTTCACCAGTGCCAATCAGCTCATCGCCAAGGCCATGCCCACGGGGATCTTCGAGCGGGTCTTCACCCAGTTCACGCCTGAATCCCCCCAGCTCAAGGTGAGTGTGAACCGCGACCAGCTGGCCGCTCTCGATGTGGACTATGGCCAGGCGATGCAGACCTTCAGCTTCTACTTCGGCGGCGCCTACATCAACGACACCTTCCAGGAGGGCAAGATCCGCCGGGTCTATGTGCAGGCCGATGCCCCGTTCCGGGCCACGCCAGAGCAACTGAAGGCCCTGTTTGTGAGCAATCGCCTTGGTGAGCCGGTCCCTCTGGCGGAGGTGTTCACCGTGGAGCCGGCCACAGGTCCAGCGGTGATTCCTCACTTCAATCTGTTCCGCTCCATCAAGGTGGAGGGCTCCCCGGCGCCGGGTCGAAGCTCCGGAGAGGCGATCAAGGGCATGCAGGACACCTTCTCCCAGCTCGGGATCAATGGCCTCAATTTCGACTGGACCGGCCTCTCCCGGGAGGAGGTGAAAGCGGGGGCCCTGGCCGTCGTGATCTTCGCGTTCGGAATTCTGGTGGTGTATCTGGTGCTGGCGGCTCAATACGAGAGCTATGTCGACCCGCTGATCATCCTGATGACGGTTCCCACCGCGATGCTGGGAGCTCTGGCCTTTCTGGCCGCACGCGGCGAAGTACTCAACATCTACGCTCAGGTCGGTCTGGTGATGCTGATCGGCCTGGCCGCCAAGAACGGCATCCTGATCGTGGATCTGGCCAATCAGCGCATGGCCGAGGGAGCCTCGGCCATCCAGGCCGCACGTGAGGCGGCCGAATCCCGCCTGCGGCCGATTCTGATGACGGCCATCTCCTCCCTGTTCGGCTTTCTGCCCCTGGTGCTGGCCAATGGAGCCGGTGCCCGCAGCCAGGCCTCCCTCGGTACCGTGGTGTTCGGCGGCCTGATGGTGGCCACCGCGCTTTCGCTGTTCGTGGTGCCGGTTTTCTACGTCGTCATCAAGCAGCTGGGCAGTACTGGGGCGGCGACCCCTCCTGAACTTCCAGCTTCCTCGCCCTGATGGCCGCTGAGCCCCAGCCCCTCAATGGACGGCGCATCGTGCTCACGGGGCTGGTGGGTGCTGCCCTCGGCCTGGCCGTGAGCGTGTTTCTGCAGACCGTGGTGCGCAACACGCCGGTCTCGGTGACGTCCTACGCGGTCTTCTGGTTCAGGATTCTGCTGGCTGCGTTCGGTGGTCTGGGCGGCATGGCGATCGAAACCGTGCGTCAGCTGCAGGTCACTAATCCGGATCCGGCGTATCGCCAGCCACGAGGCAAAAGCGCTGGACGCAGGAATAGTCCGTGAAGGGGACTCTCTGCGTGGAGACTGCAGGTGGCGCTCGACGCCCTCGGGGTCTTCACTTAGGTTTGCGCCAAATACTTCCTGCCAAGCCTGTCCCGATGCGGTTACGCCTGGCACCCCTCTCCCTCCTGCTGGCGGTGGCGATGGCGGGATGCTCCCGTCCGAAGTCTGCGGCCTTCACCCCACCGGCGGTACAGACTGTGGTGCTCGGTGAGGCCACCTTCACCCCCGGCATTCAGGTGGTGAGTGAGCTGGAGTCCCGCACCAGCGTCACCCTCAAGCCGGAAACCGATGGCAGGGTCGTGAAGATCGAGGTGAACCAGGGTGACCTTGTGCGCAAGGGCCAGGTGCTGTTCGTGCTCGACAACGTTCAGCCCACGGCGGCGTACGACGCCAGTAAGGCGGAGGCCCGCAAGGATCTGCTCAACGCCGAGCGCTACATCTTCCTGAATGATCAGGGGGCCGTGTCCACCAAGGAACGCGATTTCTACATCACCCAGGCCATCCAGAGCCGCGATCAGGCCCGAGCCTCGAAGGCCACCCTGGGGTACAGCTACATCCGGGCACCGTTCGATGGGGAGATCGGCGATCTGAGCTCGGTGAAGGTGGGCGATTTCGTCAAGACTGGCCAGGCGATCACCGGGATCGTGAGCAACAGCCTGCTGTGGACGAACATGGATGTGCCCGCCACGGTGGCCAACAGGGTGAAAACGGGCCAGCCCGTGCTCCTCACCACCCAGGAGACTCCTCCCTTCCGGGGTCAGGGCAAAGTGGTGTTCATCTCCCCCTACTACCGAACCCTCTCGGCCTCCAGCAGCAGCTCTCCGAACACTGTGCTGGTGAAGGCCGAATTCCCCAACCTCACCGGCAAGCTCAAGCCCGGTCAGAAGGTGACCAACCTCATCATCACCGAGGAGAAGCGTCAGCTGGCTCTGCCGGTGCAGGCCGTGCTGATGCAAGCGTCCCAACCGTTTGTGTACAAGATCTATCCGCTCTCGGAGGTGGCTCCGAAGATCCGGGAGTCGACACAGGTACCGGAGGAGATGAAGAGCAAGATCCTTTCCTTGCCCGGTGGAACACCGATCGTGGTACAGACGGCCGTGAAGGTTGGCAAACTTCAGGGCAATGTCTATCCGCTGCTCGATGGCCTCAAGCGGGGCGACAAGGTAGTGGTGAGCAACACGGCCCTGCTGCGCTCGGGGCTGCCGGTGCGGGATGAACCCGCCAGCGACCTCGTGGGGAACTGAGGCGCCCCGATGTCCTTCTCCGACAATTTCATCAAGCGGCCCGTCCTCACCACGGTCTGCAGCATTCTGATCGTGTTGGTGGGGATGATCAGCATCCCGGTGCTCGCCATCGAGAACCTGCCCAACATCGCTCCCCCCCTGATTCAGGTGGTGGCCAACTATGGGGGCGCCAACGCTGAGGTCACTGAAGTTGCAGTGACCAACCCCATCGAGCAGCAGATCGATGGTTCCCCAGGGGTTTCGTACATCGCTTCGAACACGACCCTCACCGGCAACAGCACGATCAACGTCTATTTCGATCAGGGCACTGACATCGACATCGATCAGGTGAACGTCCAGAACCGGGTAACCCTGGCGATGCCCCAGTTGCCGCAGCAGGTGCAGGCCACCGGCGTATCGGTGAAGCAATCCACCCCCTCAATCCTCCTGGCCTCTCAGGTGGGCACCAGCGACGGGCAGTTCGATGCGCCCTATCTCAATGGTCTGATTTACTCCAACCTCTACTACCAGCTCAGCCGGGTTCCCGGTCTGGCCAATGTGTGCCTGCTGGGGGGGAGCAATCCAGCCTTCTGGCTGTTCCTGGATCCCAACAAGCTCACCACCAACGACATCACCGCCGATCAGGTGCTGAGTGCCGTGAGCAATCAGAACTTCGTGGCCGTCGGCGGACTCATCGGTGGACCTCCAGCCGGCGGCAATCAGGCTTTCACCTATCCCCTGAAGGTTCAGAACAACGGCAACCTCACCTCCATCGACCAGCTCAACAAGCTGATCCTGGGCAAATCACCCAACGGCAATCTGCTGCGTCTCGAGGATGTGGGCCGCGCCACCTATGGGTTCAACTCGTACAGCACCGCCGGCGTTGACAAGCACAATCACCCGGCGATTGTGGTGGCGGTGTTCCAGACGCCCGGCAGTAACGCCCTCGATGTTTCAGACGGGGTGGTGAAGGTGATGAACGCGTTCGCTGCCGGCGCTCCCCCGGGCGTCACCGTGGGACTCATCTACAACATCGGTCAGTTCATCCAGTCGGCTGTCGAAGGGGTGATTGATGCCCTTGGACTGGCGATCGTGCTGGTGCTGCTGATTCTGTTCCTGTTCCTGCAGGACTGGCGAGCCACGATCGTACCCAGCCTGGCCATTCCGATCTCGCTGGTGGGCACCATGGCCTTCGTGAACGTGTTCGGATTCTCGATCAATCAGCTCACTTTGCTGGGTCTGGTGCTGGCCACCGGACTGGTGGTGGACGACGCCATCGTGGTGATCGAGGCCGTGTCGGTGAACCTGGCGGCCGGCATGAAGCCGCGCCAGGCGGCCATGGAGTGCATGGGGGAACTCATCGGCGCCCTGATCTCCACCGCACTGGTGCTGATGGCCGTATTCGTGCCGGTGGCGTTCTACCCGGGCAGCATCGGCATCATCTACCGCCAGTTCGCGCTCACGATCGCCTTCGCGGTGGGGATCTCGGCCTTCAACGCCCTCACCTTCTCGCCGATGCTCTCCGGCCTGATCCTGCGCACCAGCAAGCCGCCGCCGCCGCGCGGCTGGCCCTGGATCGTGGCCGGGGTCGTGGTGGGTCTGGCCTTCGGCCGCTTCAACGGTGTGGGCGGCTGGACCTATGTCCTCGGCGTGGTGCTTGGGGTGATCGGCGGCGCCAACCTGCCTTGGATCTTCGATCGCTTCAACGCCTTCTTCGATCGGCTTCAGAACGGATACGCGCGGCTGGTGGCCTTCCTGGTGGACAGCCGCAAGATCGTGATGCTCACCCTGGTGGGCGGCATCGTGGTCACCGGCTTCGCCTTCTCCGCCCTGCCCCAGGCCTTCATTCCCGACGAGGATCAGGGCTATGGCCTCGGCATCTTCCAGCTGCAGAACGGGGCCTCCCTGAGCCAGAGCCAGAAGATGGCCAGCCAGATCGCCAAGGTGCTCGATGAGGAAGAGGAGATCGTCGGCGCCACGGTGATCAGTGGCTATGGCTTCAATGGCGGCAGCCCCGACCAGGGAGCGTTCTTCTACGGCTTCAAGCCTCTGGACGAGCGCCAGTCGGCGGATCAGAAGGCACCGGCGATCATCGAGCGCCTCAACACCAAGCTCAAAACAATCAGCAGCGGCCTGGCCATCGCCGCGCAGCCTCCACCGGTGCCTGGCTTCTCCTCCCAGGGTGGCTTCGCCTTCCAGTTCAACGACCTCAGCAACGGGGGCTTCAGCTTCAGCGAGCTCGATGATCTGGCCAAACAGGTGGTGGCCAAGGGCAACGCCACCGGCTTCTTCGGATCGCTCTACACCCAGTTCATTCCCAGCGCCCCCGCCTTCGAGCTCAAGGTGGACCGCGACGCGCTCGGCACCCTGGATGTGGACTTCAAGCAGGCGATGACCACGATCGGGATCCTGGCGGGCAGCAACTTCGCCAACCTGACCTATCAGGCCGGCCAGGTGCGCAACATCTACGTGCAGGCGGATGCCGATCACCGCAGCACCCTGGAAGATGTGGAGGGCTACTACGTCCGCAACCGCAGCGGTGATCTTGTGCCTGTTTCTCAGTTCACCAGCGTGGAGCTCACCAGCGCCCCGCCGGTGATCAACCATTACAACCTTTACCGCTCGATCGTGATCCAGGGGGCCGAGGCGATCGGCAAGAGCTCGGGGCAGGCTCTCGAAAAGATCCAGGAGGTGTTCAAGGCCCAGAATTTCAACAACATCGCCTATGCCTTCACTGGACTGGCGGCCCTGCAACTCTCGGCCGGAGCGTCAAGCATTCTCGTCTTTGGTTTCGGCATCCTGGTGGTGTACCTGGTGCTCTCGGCCCAGTACGAAAGCTATGTCACCCCGGTGATCATCCTGATGACCGTTCCTCTGGCCATGCTCGGTGCTCTTGTTTTCCTGGCCGCCCGATCGATCGACCTCAACATCTACGCCCAGGTGGGTCTGGTGACCCTGATCGGCCTGGCGGCCAAGAACGCCATCCTGATCGTGGAGGTTGCCGAGCAGAAACTCAAAGCAGGATCCAGCGCCACCGATGCCGCCATCGCTGCGGCCGAATCCCGCCTGCGGCCGATCCTGATGACGGCCATCGCGGCCCTTGCTGGTTTCTTCCCCCTGGTGGTGGCCAGTGGTGCCGGTGCCCACAGCCAGCAGGCACTCGGTTCGGTGATCTTCGGGGGGCTGCTGGTGGCCACGGTGCTGTCCCTTGGGGTGGTGCCGCCGTTCTATGTGTTCATCAAGCAGCTCCGGCACTCCGATCCTGGCCTGGCGCAGCCGCATTCCGATCCGGTTTCATGACACGGAGCCGTCCTCGCCCTGCTGCAGGATCTGCTCAACGAGAACACAGCACAGTCCCCAGCGTGGGCAACAGTTGCTGGGGTGATCACTGGTTCAGGTGATCACCGTGGGCCGCTCCATGCCGGTGCGGCCGCGGATCTCGGCAAGGTGGTCGGCGGCGGTGATCAGATCAGCGAGGGCCTGCTGGGGATCCTGATCGAGGTTGCCTCCGGCTCCCACGTAACTCTCCAGGTAGAGGCGCAGGGTGGCCCCCTGGGTGCCGGTGCCCGAGAGGCGGAACACCACCCGGCTGCCGTCGTCGAGCAGCAGGCGCAGGCCCTGGCCGCTGGTGAGGGAGCCGTCCACCGGGTCGGTGTAGCTGAAGTCGTCGGCGGTGGCGATGCTGCGGCCGGCGAAGCCGGCCCCCGCCAGGGAGGGCAGCAGGCCCTTCAGGCGGCCGTAGAGGCCATCGGCCCTGTCGCTGGCGATTGCTTCGTAGTCGTGGCGGGAGTAGTAGTGGCGGCCGAAGCGGCTCCAGTGGCTGGCCATCACCTCGGCCACCGAGCAGCGCCTGCGGGCCAGGATCTGCAACCAGAACAGCACCGCCCAGAGACCATCCTTCTCGCGGATGTGGTCGCTGCCGGTGCCGAAGCTTTCCTCACCGCAGAGGGTGATGCGGCCGGCATCGAGCAGGTTGCCGAAGAATTTCCAGCCGGTGGGGGTTTCGAAGCAGGGGATGGCCAGCTCCTTGGCCACCACATCCACCGCGGCACTGGTAGGCATCGAGCGGGCAACCCCGGAGAGCCCACCGGCATAGCCGGGAGCCAGGGTGGCGTTGGCGGTGAGCACCGCCAGGCTGTCGCTGGGGTTCACGAAGCAGCGGTGGCCCAGGATCATGTTGCGGTCGCCGTCGCCGTCACAGGCGGCCCCGAAGCGGTAATCGTCGCCATCGAGCAGCAGCTCGGCCAGATCATGGGCATAGGTGAGGTTGGGGTCGGGGTGGCCACCGCCGAAATCCTCCAGGGGCGTGCCGTTGCGCACCGTGCCTGCCGGTGCCCCCAGCATCCCCTCCAGCAGGCGGCTGGCGTAGGGACCGGTGACGGCATGCATGGCATCGAAGGCGATCGGGAAGTCTCCCCTCAACATCTCGCTGATCGCGTCGAAATCGAACAGGCCCTGCAGCAGGGCCACGTAGTCGTCGACCCCATCGATCACCTCGATGCGCAGGCCGCCCAAGGCGTAGGTCCCCGTCCCCTTCAGGGAAGGTGTCTCGGCGTCAAGGATCCGGTAGCCCTCCAGCTGGGTGGTGGCGCTGTAGATGGCATCGGTGATGGATTCGGGGGCCGGCCCGCCATTGGCGCCGTTCACCTTGACGCCGAAATCGCCCTCGGGGCCGCCGGGGTTGTGGCTGGCCGAGAGGATGATGCCGCCGATGGCCTGGTGCTTACGGATCAGGTTTGAGGCGGCGGGGGTGGAGAGAATCCCGCCAGTGGTGGTGATCAGCCGGGCCACGCCATGGGCGGCGGCCATGCGCGCGATCACATCGATGGCCCGAAGATTCCCGTAGCGGCCGTCGCCGCCAAGGATCAGCGTGCCCCCCGCCACTCCGGGCATCACCCGGAACACCGCCTCCACGAAGCTCTCCAGGTAGTGGGGCTGCTCGAACTGACGGCTGCTCTTGCGCAGGCCGGACGTGCCGGGTTTCTGGTCGGTGAAGGGGGCGCTCAGGAGCACCTGACGAACCGATGGCGATGGAGAGGTGTCCATGGCAGCGGCTGGAGCATCAGAGGAAGCGCTGCTGGTCATGGGGCCGACCTGTGGAGAAGCCCAAGCTAGCCCTGCGGTCAGGCTGCATCTGGCACGTCGCTATCCACTGGCTAGCCTGCGCTCACTGCAGGATGTCTGAGCCAATGGCCTTCCCCGCCGCCCAGTCGAGCCGGATCCAGGGGCTGTTGTTGTCGCTGGCGGCCCTGAGCCTTGCCCCAGTCCAGGCCGGAGTGATGGGGGCTGCACCTGCCAAGCCCATGCCTGAGGCCATCAGCGTCAGCCGGAAGGCGGCCACGGCCGTTCTTGAGAAATCGGGCACCTCGAGCTGCCTCACCGGCAAGCTCACCAATGCCCTGCTCGGCCTGTCCTCCAGCTGTGAGGCCCAGGGTGATCGCTCCCCCCTCTGTGAGCTGGCCAATCAGGCGGCGGTGACCACCGGCTGGTCGATGGAGTTCATGGAGCGCACCTCCAAGGAGTTGCTGAAGCTCTCGGACACGCCCGTGGCCACAACCCCCTGAGCTGAGCGCGGCCACCAGGCTTGGGCCACCCCTCAGCGGCCGCCTGATCCGAAACCGAAGCCCGAACCGGATGGTCGACTCCCGCCCGAGGCGCCTGGAGGCCCACCGCCTGTGGAATCAGGCCCACCAGGACCACCTGCCCGGTCCGTTTTGGCAACGGGCTTGCTCACCGGACGGCAGCTGCTGACCACCCGATCTGCGGCGGCATCGATGCCGTCACGCCGGCTCAGGCTGTTGCTCTGTTCGGTCACGGCAATCTGGACCACGCCCCAGAGGGCGTCCTTGCAGAAGCCCGAGAGCAACGGGTGATCCATCAGGGGATCCGCCAGCTTGCGGGCCCGATCACAGGTGGCGGCGCTGTTCTCCCTGCCGCAGTCGAGGGCGGCCAGTTGCACCTGGCGCAGCGTCTCCGTGCTGGGGTAGATGGCGTAGAGGTCGTTGGCCCGGGCCGGGCCTGGGGCCAGGCCGGGAGCCGCGAGCAGAGCGGCGCTCAGCAGCGTGACGGCAAGGCTTGATCGGGCCATCGATGCAGGGCAGCAACTGCCCCCATCATGGCGGCGGCTCAGACCGTGAGCTGAACCGGAGCCAGACCCTGCCGCAGGGGAATCTGGCGCTGCCGCCAGGAGTGTCCGATCCGCTCTCCCAGCCATGGAGCCAGCTGCACCAGGCCGCGGCGCAGCAGGGGCGTTCGACGCAGCAGCTGGGCCTGGCGGGCCTCCTGCTGTTGCAGGGCCTGGGCTCGCCGGATCTCCGGCCAGCGCTGGGCCTGGATCTGATCCAGGCTGCTGTCGATGGCGGCGGCATCGCCCGCCAACAGGGGTGCCAGCAGGTGGTTGGTGGCCACGATCGCGTCGCGCAGGGCCATGTTGATGCCCTGCGCCCGGATCGGGCTCATCGGGTGGGAGGCATCGCCCAGCAGCAACAGGCCGGGGCGGTGCCAGCGGCGGCAGCAGCCCACCTGCACTGAGAGCTTCAGAGGTGAGCTGATCGCTGGGGCCACCTCGAGCAGGTGATCAGCCAGCCAGCCGGGGGCCATCGCCGCAAAGGCTTCGCCCCAGGCCTGGGGGCTGCGCTCAATCCGCTCGCCGGGGCTGAGCACCCAGCCCAGCTGCAGTTCCCCCGGAAGGGCGCCATGGAAGAGGCTGCAGGCGCTGCCGTCCTCCCCCAGCAGCATCGTGAAGACGTTGTCGCGCTCGAAGCGGGGGTGGCTGGGAAGGCGGAACCAGAGCAGATCGATGGGGCTGCTCTGGCGCTCCAGCTCCAGGCCCGAACGCTGCCGCACCAGCGAGGAACGGCCGTCGGTGGCCACCACCAGGGAGGCTGCAAGCCGGCTTCCATCGCTGAGCACCACCCCGGTGATGCGGCCCCCGGCTTCGCTCAGATCCACCGCCGCCAGTCCGGGCCTCCACTGGAAGCCGCTGGCCCGGCTGGCCCGCTCCAGCAGGGCGTCGAGCAGTGCCGGCTGGGAGATCAGCGTGCAGGGGCGATCGCCCTCCAGGGGTTCCTCGACCCGGAACAACTCCCGGCCATGCAGCTGGAACGACCAGGCGCTGAGGGTCCGCTGGGGCAGGCGGGCCAGCAAGGGGCCGCAGCCCATGGCCTCAAGGGCTGCCAGGCCCGAGGGCATCAGCCCCTCGCCGCGGAACTGGCGCTGAAAATCCCGCGCCGCTTCCACAAGGGTCACCGGCACCCCCCGCTCGGCCAGAAGCATCGCCAGGGCCGCGCCTGCCGGGCCTGCCCCCACGATTACGATGGCCTGGGGGGATGGGGCTTGGGTCATGACTTCTGCGCTTTGGCTGCCAGGGGCCGCGGCGTCCCTTGCCCGCAGGTCTGGCGAATTCGTTCCAGCTTGCGCCGCAGCCGGGGCGTGATACCCAGTTCCGCCCCCTGCCACATGCGGTCTTCCTCACGGGTGAAGTGGGCCGCCAGTTGGGGCGACTCCACGATCATCAGCGTTTCGTCGTTGCCGTGGGCGGCGGAAGCGGATCAGACACATCGCAGATACAGCGTGGCAGGCCCTGCTGGCTTCACCCTCCGCCCATACCAGCAGGCGCTGATCGAGCAGGCCTGTGTTGCCCTGAAGGCCCAGCGCTCGCCGCTGATCGTGCTGCCCACCGGCGGCGGGAAAACAGCTCTGATTTCTGATTTGGTGCGCCTCAATCGCTCCACCGGCAGGCGCTCCACCGTGATCTGCCACCGCCGCGAGATTGCGCTCCAGCTGGCCGCAGCGATCGAACGGCACACCGGCGAGGTCCCTGAGATGGTGATGGCAGGCAGCCGGCCGGACTGGTCTGCTCCGGTGCTGGTGGCCATGGTGCCGACCTTGGCCAGGCGGCTGGACCGGCTGCACCCCGGCGGCATGTTGCTGGCCGATGAGGCCCATCACATGGGCTCCAGCAGCTGGCAGAAGGTGCGCGAGGCCCTGGCCCCGGAGCTGCTGGCTGGTTTCACCGCCACGCCGATCCGCCCCGATGGCCGTGGCCTGGGAGGTGCTGGGTTCGATGTCCTGCTCGAAGGGCCCAGCCCCAGGTGGCTGATGGACCACGGCTTCCTCTGCCCGTACGAGCTGTTCGCTGCACCGGCTCAGATCGACGTGCAGGGCATCCGCACCGTGCGGGGGGACTACGACCCCCAGGGCCTGCAGCAGCGCGTGGTGGGCATAGCTGGCGATGTGGTGAGCACATGGCTGAAGCTCAACAAACCCCGGCTTCCCACCATCTGCGTGGGGGTGACGGTGGAGCACGCACAGGAACTGGCCGCAGCTTTCAACTGGGCAGGCATCTCAGCGGTGGCGGTGGACGGCAAGACCCCCACCGCCGAGCGAGATCACGCCTTTTCAGCATTTCGCGCTGGCCAGATCAAGGTGCTCTGCTGCTGCGCCCTGGTGGACGAGGGCCTCGACGTACCTGAGGCCGGGTGCCTGCAGCTGGTCAGGCCCACGAAGTCGCTGCGCCTGCTCCGGCAACTCCAGGGCAGGGTGCTGAGGCCATCGCCGGGCAAGGAGCGGGCGCTGCTAATCGACCACGGCCCAAGTTGGTCCCTGTTGCCTATGCCCTGTGAGGAGATCGCCTGGTCTCTGGATGCAGGCCACCAGGCCCAGCCGAAGGGCACGCCGTCCGTGGTGGCCCAGCAGGAGGGAGGCCGGATCGAGATCGTCGCCCGACAGGATCCGACCGCTGTCCTCCGGCAGATCGACCCGGCGGAGGCCCTGCAGGAACGCGCAATCAAGGCATCGGTCCAGCTGCAGCAAATCCTGTGCATGTATCAGCGTGGCCGGGTCCCCAGGGGCGCAGTGCTGGCTGTGGTGGAGCGAGCGCCTCGGCATCTGTATGAGCTGAAGCGGGTGGCCAGGGTGCTGCGGCTCTCGTGGAAATGGGCCTCCAGGGAGTTCAGGAACCAGCCCGCACCACCGCCTGGGTGGCCGCCGCTGCTCCGTGAGGAACCGGCCGCTGGTGGCTGGGATCAGGCGCTCAAGGTTGAGGTCTGAGGAGCTGCTGGCTGGGGCTGGGCAGGGCGCTGCCGCCATGGCTGGTGGAGCCGACCGCAGACGACACCACCGCTGGAGATAAGCTGAGGGAACGCGCCCCTTTGGAGCGCACCCCCGGCCCTCCGTTCACGGACTAAGGAAGCCACCGGTCATCCCTTTCAACCCAACCCCAACTCTTGTGAGATTCCATGGAAGGATCCATGGCCACGGGTGGGCTGAACGCGACCGTCACGGTTTCCTTCAGGGTCCCACCGGCCTATGCCCAACTCGTTGAACAACTGGCGATCAAGCTGGACATCAGCACCGCCTTATTCGTTCGTCGAGCGGTAGAACATTTCGCTCAAAACGTCGTCGCCGATGAAGTCGGCCCTGATCTCCCTGATCAGCTGGTTTCTCTCGGAAAGACGATCCGCAGCCATCCACGGCCAATCGGTCGTCGGGCGGGGCGTCCTCTCACCACTGCGGCGTGAGGAGAGATGTATCCACATACAGAAGAAGCCCATGGGGCTGGTACTCCCACGGGCTCTATTCCGGCAACCGGCCGGAGAGATGTATCCACGTCCGAAAGCGTAACCCAGTGGTCCGACCAGACCGGCAGCGCTGAGCACAGCTTCACGGCTGGCCTGGCGACTGAAACTGGAGGTGGCGGCAAGAGCATCTCCACCAGCTGGATGCCCAGCAGCAGGGCCAACCCCTGCCCGGTCTGCGACCGCACCAAGGATTCCGACTGCCGGATCAGCGCCGACGGCGACCGAGTGATCTGCCATCACGCCAAGGATCTGAAACCGGGCGAGGTGGTGAACGGCTACGCCTTCACCGGCAACACATCAGACGACCGCGCCGGCCACTTCACCCTCGACAAGCCCCGCGAGGGCACCGCTCGCCTGCCCCGCAGCGTCTGCACCGCACGCCGCAAGCCAGCCCCACGGCCGCCAGCTCCGGCTCCGCTGCCTGATCAGATCACCCTGGCGCGGCTGCCGGAACCATTCCCCGCAGCGCCGCCTGATCACTTCCCCCAGGGCCACCGGATCGCCTACAGCGACACCCAATGGACCCAATGGGAGGACGGCACCCGCACCGGCAGGGACGGCCAGATCAAGTCCAAGGGCGAACGCCCCCGGCACCGTGACGCATCCGGCGAAACCGTCTACAGCGCCTCCGATCCGTGGCCGCTGTTCGGCGCCGAGCTGCTCCACCACGCCCAGGGCCAATGGATCAGCGCCGCCGAGGGCC
Source organism: Synechococcus sp. EJ6-Ellesmere (assembly GCF_024345875.1). NCBI lineage: Bacteria > Bacillati > Cyanobacteriota > Cyanophyceae > Synechococcales > Synechococcaceae > Synechococcus > Synechococcus sp. EJ6-Ellesmere. The sequence continues at coordinate 13,034 of NZ_JAGQBY010000003.1, read as the reverse complement.
CGAAGTGTGCCCAGTGGCTCCAGGCCGGCGGGCTGGTCGCCGTCAGCCAGCCCGGCCACGATCACAAGGACGCATCCATCCGGCGCCGCTTCGAGGAGCTGCAGGCCGCCGGTGTCGCCGGCATGGCCTACCTGAGCGACCACGACGACACCGGCCGCAAGAAAGCCGCTCAGCTGGCCCTGGAGGCCGCCGCCGTCGGCTTCCCCTTCCTGCACCTGCCCGCCGCTGCGGTGTGGCCGGGCATCCCCGACAAGGGCAGCATCGATGACGCCCCCGGCGACGCCGACGATCGTGTTGCAGCGGTCGAGGCCGCCGCCCAGCGACTGCTCACTCAGCACCAGCTGGAGGCCCAGGCGCTTGAGGGGACACCAGAGCCGATGGGGCTGGACCCCTCCTACGAGGCGGGCTCGCGGCCGGTGGATCTGCAGGCTGCCGACATACTCCACGACGATGCACAAGGGCACATTGCTTGTGTCGCTGGGACGCTATTCCGCTACGCGGAGACGACTGGCTGCTGGGAAACCTGGAGTGACGCGGATGCCATCAGGCAGGCGCAATCGGTCCTCCGTCAGATGTACCGCATCAAGGTGGACTCAAGCGGCAGACCTTGGCCTGAGTTCAGCTTCGGGGCATACCGCCAGTGCCGCGACGCCATCGCCTCGCTGAAGGTCAAGGTCGGCCCTGGGCCGCTGCGTGGCTTGAAGCCTCCCATGGTGATCGTGTTTTCCAACGGCACCTACGACCTGCGCACCGGGGCGCTGGGGCCGCACAGCCCTGACCACGGCGCCACCTACCGGATCAACGCTCCCCATGTGGCCGGAGCTGAGTGCCCTGCCCCTCTCCGCCGGGTAATAGATACCTGCTACCCCGAGGGAGCGGAGCCGATCATCCGCGCCTACGTCCGCTGGCTGGTGGACCCCACCATCCGGTACGGCGAGGCATTCGGCTTCGTGGGTGAGACCGGGACCGGAAAGGGCCTCCTGATTGAGTTCGGGGGTTCACTGATTCCCCCCGCATCACGGTCATCCCTCGGGCATCCGTCCGACATCAGCGGCCCAGAAAAGCTCCATCAGTACGTGCTGGGCCGCCGGTTGATCCAGTTCCCAGACGCGCCAGTGCACCTGCCTAACAGCGGCCACTGCGGCGCCTTCTACGAGCTGGTCGAGAACAAGCCACAAAGCACCAGGAAGCTCCACGCCGGCGAGGCGGGAGAGGCCCGTCCGATGTACGCCCGCTGTGTGCTGGGCAGCATCGCGCCGCTGCAGATGCGGGAGGGGCGTGATGGCTTCCTCCGCAGGCTGCTGACCCTCAGCACGAGGCTCCGCGAGGGCGACATGGATGCCTCGCTCCGGGGCGACCTGGTAGGGGACACAGGAGACCACCTGCTCATTCGCGGGCAGATCGTCAGCTGGGCGCTGGAGATGCCGCTTCCCGATGTCACCAGCGTGCTGGACGGCAACGATCCAGAAGGTCTCCTCAGGGATGCCGCAGCGGAAGCCGCCATCGCCAGCGACACCGTGAGCCGGTTTGCGGACGCCTGTCTGGTGCCGCACATCCTCGGCCACAACGCCGAGGTGGATGACATAGCCCTGGGCCAGATGTTCGAGGCCTACGTGGGCTGGTGCCGGCACGCTGGTGTCCAACACGGAATGCAGCTCGACAACTTCCAAGGGCAGCTGCGGAGGGCGCTGGGCGCGGGCCGTTGTCTGCCACGACGCAAGGAGCCCAGAGAGGACGCCAAGCGGGCAGGCAGGCTGCCATCGCAGCGACTCAACCTGCCCCGCCTCGATGCGGGGTTCCAGCTCCGCCCAGGGGTGCTGCGGAATCAGCAGGACGGTCCTCAGCCGCGACTGGGCGATCGAACCACTTTCGACCGGCTACGGCTGGGGTCCGGCGGCCTGACTGCCATCAAGGCACTGCCACCAGCCGCACGGAAATGGATTGCTCCGGACCAGAGGTGCGAGACCGGCCCCCCTGAGACCACCTCTCAGGGCAGAAACAGCGCACAGCCGTCGCCGATGCCCCGTGCTGAGGACTCGGACGACAGGGCTGGGACCACCGCCCAGTCTCAGGGGTTGACTCAGGGCAGTCTCCGGGCTGTCTCAGCCCAGTCCCCATCGCTGAAAAGCAAGGCCACCACTGAGGAGTTGCCATCTTTCAGCAGGTGGTCTCATACCTCTCTCTCTAGTAATTCAAATAACAGAGAGAGAGGGGTCATAAACGCTGCACAACACCCCCTCCCCCATACGGCGGGAATTACCTCTCCGATAGGTATGAGACCGGCGCTAGCGCTGCCTTTACCCCCTTTTGAGGAGGGCGCGCTGGTGGAGCCCACCACGCCCAGCTCCCCCCTCGATCCCCATGACGAGCAGCAGCAGGAGCCCCCTGTTGCGCCTGGGCCCGTGTTCCGCTTCAGCCAGTCCGCCATCAATGCCAGGGCCTCTGCACCCCCAGAACCAGCCACCCGAACCACCACCGGGTGGGTAGAGCTGGCGCTGGAGCACCTCAAGCTGGGGCCTCGGGCCGCATACACCCAGCAGGTGGTGGCCTGGCTGTCTCAGCACGGGGCTCCGGCCATTGGAGAGCCGGCCGTCCGAGCGGCGCTGCTCCGACTGCAGCTGGAGGACCAGGCCGATGAGGACACGCTGCCGCTGCCCGCTGGCTGAGCGATCGGCCCCGGCCTGCTGCTGCGCCGGTCCCAGCAGCAGCAACACAACCCCCTCAACCCGGCACACCTGCCGGTAAAACCATGAGCCTGGACATCGACTCGCGCTACATCACCGGCCTCTATGCGCTGGGCCAGTGGTTCAACGTCGTCGCGGATTCCGTGGCGGTGGACGCCTATGAGTTCATCGACTGGGACGAGCGTTTTGGAGATCGCCGCCGCGAATGGGACGATCGCGGCACCTGCTACCAGATGGGGAGTCGCTACCCCGTCTCCGATGGCCCCTCCTGCGGCAATTTCGAGAACAGCGGTCTCTCCTGGGCCAACCCGACGGGCTCCACCGGCATCACCTTCGAGGACGCTGATACCGGTGAACGGGTGTCCCTCTGCCTGCTGGAGGTGAAGGCGTTTCGTGAGCGCCGGCCAAGCTCGCCGTCTGCCTCCTGACCGCCCCCTGCCGGCCCCTGCAGCCCTGGCGTAGTCGAACTCCTGGCTACCTGCCGCTGGGCCCGCTGAGCCGTCCTCCTGGGGCTTCTAGGGGCCTGACGCCGATGGGTTGGATCGATGCCACCCGTAGAGCCCCCTGGCAGCGAAGCCGATCAGATCAGCTGCGGTCTACATCGGCGGAATGGCGGGGTTCTGGCGTGCCTGCTCGGTCAGAAGCCACCGGCCGCCTGAATCCTCAGATTCCGCGCTCGGGTGCCGTTCACTTAAACCCTCTAGTGGGCTGGAGAGTTGAGGGGTGCCACTGACAGCGCTCTCCAGTGGGCTGGAGAGTTGAGGGGTGCCACTGACAGCGCCCGGCCGGTGCCTGCTGCCCCCTGGCTGGGCTCAGGCTGCGGCGGCGGCAGCGGCATCGGTGCCGTGCGCGGGTGCATCTGCTGGCCCAGCTGGCGGCGCCCCAACCGCTCCAACCGGGCTGAGGTCCAGGAACTCCCGCCAGATCCGGTTTCTTGCCTGAAACCCGCCCGTGGTCACAACGGTGGGTGAGATCAGCAGGAACTCGACGGCCTTGTCCTGGCCGTGCACGAGCAGGCCAGCCTGCTTCAACCTCTCGATCGACTGCTCAACCTCACCGACGGCCTGGCCGGTCGCTTCCGCCAGGGCCTCGATCGAGACGGCCGCCCTGCCGATCGGGACCGGGACCAGCTCAGGCTCCCTCGGTGGCAGCGCTGGGTGCCTGGGATCGAGGAGGCCGGCCGGGTCGGCTCCTGGGAACCTGATGTGCTGGACCAGCAGCAGCACCAGCCCGAGGTCGCTGAGATTGATCAGGCCAGCCTGCAGAGCATCGCCAGCTGCAGCGGCACCCGCGGCATGGATGAGGCTGAAGTCAGCCAGCGCTCGGCCGTCGATCCTGTCGGGTATCCACCGCTTCCCCTTTTTCTCGGGGAGGCGGGGCACCAGCGGCTTCGATCGCTTCACTTCGCACCCCCTGAAGGCGTAGTTGCTGGGCCTGGTTCGCCGTCGATGCCTGCCGCCTTGAGCCTGGCCCGATGCACCCGCTGCAGGCTGGCGGCCCTGGCTGCGGCCGGATCGAGCTCCCGCTGCTGCCGGCGACGTTCCCGAGCATCAGCCCTGCCGGCCGGCGTCTTGGCCCAGCAGGACCAGCAGAGCCCGTCACCCTTGCGGTCGGGTCGTTGCCGTTGGCTGGGCCGCAGCGCAGCACCGCAGCCGGAGCAACTGGGCAGGACCTCTCCGGCCCGGAGTCGCTCACGGCGGCGGCGTTGTCGTTCGGCTGGGGTGAGAACCATGGCCCAGTGTCACGTGACCTGCCGCTACAGGCCAGTGGCTGCCGCTGCTGCAGGGCCCTGGGAGCCCCCTGAGAGGCCGATCGGGCCTCGTGCGGCATTGGGCGCCGTGGCCGGCGGAGGCCTGCTGCTGGGCCTGCTGGTGGCCGATGGCGAGCTGCTGGGCCTGCCACCATCTGCTGGTGCTGCTGGGCCTACTGCTGGGCGATGACGGTGCTGGTGGCCAGGGCGCCGCTGCTGGGCCTGCTGCTGTTGGTGGCCATCGCTGGAGACTCCAGCCCGCTGGAGACTGGCGGAGTCTCTACCGCCACCACCCCATGGGCCCTGCCGCTCCCATCGCCCCAGCCCGCCGCTGCCGCCACCCGGTCGTCGGCCAGGAGGACCTGCTCGCCGCCTACCTGGAGCTGCCCATCGGCGCACCGCTGGACGCGCTGGCGCTGGTCTGGGCTGCGATCCGGGACGCGAGGCCTCACGCCGAGGCCGCCACCGTGGTGCTGGAGGTAGCGAAGCGGCACGACGCCTTGGATGCGCTGGGGCCGGGAGTGCGCTGCGGCGGCTGGTTTCCAGCTCTGATCAGAGAGATGCGGCAGTGGCTGGCCCAGGGCGGACTGGAGGCCGTGGCGGGCACCGATGGCCGGCGGGAGGGGCAGGCCTGAACGGTTTCGCCTGGACCAGCTGGCCTGCTGTTTCTGGCCCACCACCTGCTGGTGCTCCTGGGCCTGCTGCCGCTGCAGGGCCCTGGGAGCCTCCCTGTGGAGCCGATCGAGCGCCAGGCGGCATTGCGCACCGCGATCAGCTGAGGCCTGCTGCTGGGCCTGCTGGTGGCCGATGGCGAGCTGCTGGTGGCCTGGCCTCGCTGGCGACGGTGCTGCTGGGCCTGCTGCTGGGCCCGCTGGTGGCAGCCCCCCTCAGAGGCACCTGGTCCAGGACATGCCGCTGATCGTGGTGGTGGTGCAGCGGGCACTGCCCCCCTGGGCGTCGCGGTAGCGGCTGAACTCCAGGTTCCCGATCCGGTTCGTCTCCACCTCGACTCTGCGGCCGCCGGGGCCCTGGATGGTTTCGTACCGGAGGCCGTCAGGCAGCGGCTGGCTCCCGTACGGCTGGGCGCTGGCAGGGACCGGAAGGGAGGCCACCGCGATGGCCAGTGCTGCTGCTGCTGCGGACCGAAGGGCCTGGTCCACGGTGGCGCGGGAGCCCATCAGGCCACCTCCACCAGTGCGGCGGTCTTCAAGATCCGATCCACGGTGCCCTGGCTGAGCCCTGTGGCCTTGCCGATGGCGCGGCGGCTGCGGCCCTGGCCGGCAAGATCCCGCACCAGCTCAGCCTGCTCCTGCGAGTAGCTGCGGCGCCTGCCGCCAATGTCTGCCCCGATCGACCGGCGGTAGGCGATCGACTCCAGGGTTCTCTCCCGGATCAGGCTTCGCTCCACCTCGGCCAAGCCGGTGAGCAGCCCCACCACGAGCGGCGCCATCTTGCCGAGGGCCTGGGTGTTGATCAGGCCGTCGAGGGTGCGCACGTGCACCCCAGCCTGCTGCAGGTCGTTGAGCCGGTTGATCACCTCAACCTGCGAGCGGCCGAGTCGATCGAGCTTTGCAACCACCAGCTCGTCACCGGGCTGCAGTGCTGCAAGGGCGGCCTGGAGCTGTGCCCGCTGACCGTCCGGGGTGCCGCTGCTGATCTGCTCGCAGAAGGTCTGGCTGCAGCCTGCGGCCTCCAGCGCGGCCACCTGGGCGGCCGTGTCCTGTGCCGCCGTGGAAACCCTGGCGTACCCGATGGAGGGCATTGGAGTGCTCCTGAAAGGTGATGTTGCGACGCTAGCAAACGGAGCGGTGTTGTGGAGCATGGGACCCGTTCCAGCAGCTGGGGCCGGTTAGAGGCCGCTCTCCGCTCCGTAGCCGTTGGGATGTGGAGCACTCTGGGTCTGGCGGGTGGTGGCTTCCGTGCTGCCCTGCTGGTGCTGCTGCTGGGCCTGGAGCTGGGCCTGCTGGCCACGGTGGTGGCCCTGCTGGTGCTGGCTGCCCTGCTGCCCTGTTGGAGCTGCTGCTGGGCCTGGCCGTGGTGCTGCTGATGCTGGAGCTGGTGCCGGTGCTGCCCCTGCTGGTGCTGGCCGCCCTGCTGCCCCTGCCGCTGGCCCTGGCCGCCCTGCTGCCCCCTGCTGGTGCTGCTGCCCCTGGCCCGGTGGTGGTGGCCCTGCGGCCCCTGGCTCCCCCGCCACCGGAGCTGCGCTGGATCAGATCAGGCCGCAGCTGGCAGCACGGCGACCGGCGAGGCGATCGAGCACCAGGCGCAACCGGACGCGCCCGGCATCGAGGCCGAAGGTGGTGGCGTGGCCCTCAGCCAGGGACCAGGGCCCCCAGCCGAAGGGTGTGCCAGCCCGATCGATGTGAGCGGCCAGCTGATGGCCCAGCAGGGCAGGCAGTGCCAGGCCGGTGGAGGTGATGGTCATGGGTTGAGATGCAACGGGAACAGGCAGCGACCCCAGCGGATAGGCGGCACAGATCACAAGGCCGTGAGTTGTACCGCCGGCGTCCGATGCCGCCGGGGTTCGCTACCTGCTCGAACCGTAGCGGCGGGTTCCGTGACAGGGAGGAGGACCGGCTCGCCTATGCCCTGGCCATGGTGCTGCCGGGCCCGGAGGTGACGGGCTGGTGCTGCTGGTGCTGGCCGGTGGTGATGGCGCACCTGCCACCGGAGCTGCTGCTGGCTGGGCCTGGCGTGGCCGGTGGGGCTGGCCCCGGCGCTGACCCTGCTGCCCTGCCCTGGCCCGGTGGTGGCGGCCCTGCTGGTGCTGGTGCTGGGTCTGCTGGTGCTGCTGGGCCCTGCTGCCCCTGGCTCCCCTGCCACCGGAGCTGCTGCCGGCCCTGGTGATGCTGGTGGCCCTGCCGCTGCCCCTGGCCATGGTGCTGCTGATGCTGGCTGGCCTGGCCGGTGGCGATGGCGCACCTACCGCCTGTGCTGCTGCTGCTGGGCCTGGAGGTGAGGGGCTGGCCCTGCTGCCCCTGCGGCTGACCCTGCTCCTGCTGCTGCCCTGGCCCGGTGGTGCTGGCTGCCCCTGCTGCCCTGACCATGTGAGGCCGGGGCACCCCCCTCCATGGGCTGAACAGGAGGCCACCCCCTTGCCGTCGCTCCAGTTCCAGCTGGGGGCAAAGTCCAAACGCGCTGGAAAGCGTTGAAAAGAGGGACCCCCCCCTTCGCTTATGGCAGAAAAACGAAAGGGCATCACGAGGGACCCCCCTCCCCCGTGTTGTAGGGGAAAACGACCGGGCCTACGGGGGGCTTCTCGTCTCCATACGCATAGGGTCCCCATAACAAAGTGCGACCCAAAAAAGGGTGCGGCGGAGGTGCAGTGGGTGTCCCTGGTCCCCATAACAAAATGCGACCCATTTTCTGGCTGTGCTTCACCCCTGGAGCGAGAGTCCAACGACATTCCCAACACCACCAGTAGAGGATCTTCTCCGTCATCCCCAGCCACCAGCAAAGAGTCCTCAGCGATACACAGCGGTCCCTGCAACATGCAGCGGATGCCGCAACAAATTGCGCCACGATTTCCTGAGGTTTGCTGATGTGACCGGGGCAGTGGCGATGCCTCGTGGAAGGCTGGGCCAGTGCTTCGCTTCCCCGGCAAGGCTTCTGCCGCTTGTAGTGCAGTCGCAGTGCCAGGCGCTAGGGCCGACGCTACGGGCAGTTCCAGCCCTCAGGCCGCGACCGGTTCCCGCTGATCGTGCAGCGCCGCTGGAGCTGATGCCCTGCTGGACGGCCGAGCGGACGCCCTGCCTGGCGGTGGCAGCGGTACGGGTGCACTCCCTGCCTGGGGCAGCTGCTGCCAGCGATGTGCGCTCCAGAGCGCCAGGGCCTTCTCCGCATCGAGCTGGTCCCCCTGGTGGAAGGCGCCCACGATCTCGGCCTTGACCGCGTGGAGCAGGAACAGGGCTCTGACCACCACCGGGCCGCCACGCCGACCAGGGCGCTCCCTTGAGGCCAGCAGTGGCCTGGCGAAGGCAGGGTGGGGTTTCCGGGTGCGGGGCATCGGGGGCGAGGTGGTGGTGGCTGGCGCTGGAGCTGGGTCTCAGTCTTCTGGGCCCTGGTGGGGCTGCTCAGTCGTCACCACTGCCGGGCGAGGCGCCCTCCCCGCGCTGCTGCTGGATCGGGACTTCCTGCAGCACCACCGCCCAGATCCGCTGCCACTTCCATCGGGTTTCGGTGGAGATGGTCTGGAATCCAGCCCGCTCGATGGCCTTGTCCAGGCGGTGGTCTTCAGCCCAGCCGGTCGGCATCCATGTCAGCAGCTGGCCGGTGGGCTTCAGGCAGCGCCATGCCTCGGTCAGATAATCGCGCCAGTTTCGTCCCATCAGGCTGAGGTTGAATACCGCCAGATCGAGCGATGCGTCTTCGAGTGGCACGCCGTTGCCCATGTCGCAGGCCACCACCGCCTGGCTGATCGCCAGATGATCGAAGCTGTGAACCACGTGGCGGCCACGGAGCGCCTCAGCCAGGCCGGCGGTGCCGCAACCGAAGGCGCCGATCACCAGCCCGATGCTGCGCGAACAGTGCCGGGTGGTTTCTTCAAGCGCGTGCACCTGCCACGCGAGCCGGGTTGCGGCCAGGTCGGTGTGATACAGCTCCCACTCTTGCGGGTTGGCCTGCAGCCGCTGGTGGGTCCTGCTGCTCACGGCAGCGTTCCAGCGGCTGTGGCAGGCGGCCAGGTCGCCGAAGCTGCGGCGTGCCGACAGCTCATCCTCATGCTCGGTGAACACCAGGGGCACCCGGATTGGGCGCTGCCTGCGCAGCTGGGCCTGACCTTTCTCAAGACGATCGATCCACTCGCTGATGTAGCCCTGGGCCTTCTGTGGCGATAAGGCCGCGTCAGTGGTCGGCAACGTGCCATCGACGGCGGCCAGGGCCAGGGCTCGCTTGCTGGCGATAGTCCCCCAGCGCCAGCTGCAGAACGAAAAAACTTGCGGGCCGCTGCTGCTGACGTATTCGATCGTGGTGACTGGCGCCACCACATCGACGGGGTGTCCCTGCCCATGGCGGGCCAGGCGGGCGACGATCTGAGCCAGCGCCCCATCGGTCCAGGGCAGGGTGGCGAACACCATGCGATGGCAACGACCCTGCAGGCCATCGATGCCGGTGCCGAGGCAATCGGCTGAACCGATCAATACATCGGTGGCGCCATCGATGAACTCATCCAGTGAGCTGCTGTAGCCATCAGTGGTGGCCAGCTTGTTCTCGCCGGTGAACACCCCAACGCGGAGGCCACGGCTCACCAGGGCCTGCCTCAGGGGCTCCACGATGCCTTCAACGAACTGGGTGACAACCAGTGTCGGGCCGTCAACCGCCTTGACGATGATGGGCAGCTTGGCCTGTACCAGCACCTGCTCATAGGAGGAGATGGTCGCCCGGCGGCGGCGCAAGGCGCGGATGTCATCCAGGTAGGCGGAAGCCTCTACGGGCACGCGGCTGATCTTGATGGGCCAAAGGTCAGCACTGCGCTGCCGCACGCCCAGGCGCATCATCTCCCGGAACATCCGCATAGCGGCGTGGCGGGTGGTTTCAACGGGCAGATCAGCGCGGTCTTCGCTGAAGACCATTTCGATCAGTTTCTGCCCTTCTCTCAGTTCGTTGAGGATTGGCGTGCCGCTCATTCCGAGCACCATCAGATCCGGGCAGCGCTCCCCTGCTGCGGCAATCAACCGTGTTATCTGCCGACGGCGCCTGCTCTGGGTGTCGCTGCTGCGCTGCTTGGCGAACTGCACCTCGTCAACAATCACCGCGTCGATGTTGAAGTGCTCAAGCAGCTCTGCCATCGCCCCATCGCTCATGTAGCTGAACGCCTCGAAGTTGGTGACTAGGTACTGGGGGCCACTGGTCTGCCACTGCGGTACGCGGTTGCCTGGCTTGGCCTGCACCTCGATGCCAGCCCACGAACCCCGCAGCGCCCGCGTCCACTGCTCAACAGCATTGTTCGGCGTTACCACCAGGACTCGCTGGGCGTTGTCGATTCGTGTCGCAAGCATTGCCGCGAGGGTCTTACCTGTCCCCATGCCGCTGAGCACCAGCAACCGGCGTCGATTGATGGCCTCCACTACCACCCGCAACTGCATCAGGCGGGGATACATCTCGCTCCGGTAGTTGTTAGGCATCTGCACCTGGCGGGCAGCCCTGTAGGTCGTGAGGAACTCGCTTCGGATGCGCTCCACCCAGGGGCCGCCGACGCTGGCCTCAACCTGCGCCACCGCAGCATCCTCATCGCGGTAGGCGTGGTTCCAGATTTTGTCCATGGCGCTGGCAATCAGCGCCTGCACCGCCTCCTCGTCATCACTGCACCAGACCGGGTGATCGAGCAGGGACAGCGCATCGGCGGCATCCACCTCGTCCCCCATCACCAGGGGCTCCGCTTCACGCTGGTCGCTGGGGGCAGAGCTCCGCCGGTCGTCAACGATTGCGGCCTCCTCCAGCGCCACCTGGCGGGCCCGCTTGGCCCTGTGCGCCCCCTGGACCGCCTCCTCCAGTGAGGCCTCACCATCGCGGCCTGCGACCTCCTCGTAGCTGTCCAGCAGGTCGGCTGGGGTCATCCCCCCGTCGAGCAGTTCGCTGATCAAGTCTCCGGCTTCTTCTGGTGGGTGCTCGGTCAGCTTGTGCTGCTGGAACAGCACATAGAGATCGCGGGGATCCAGCGAGAGGGCGTGATCCCCCAGGCTGCGGAGCAGGGTGATCAACTGCTCAACATTCATGGCGCGGCGTCGTTTACGGGCGGCACTGACCGCTTGGGTCCCCCGCATGGTTACGCCATTGTTTCTGAGGATTTTGCCGATTGCGCCGTTGCTGGTTCCGTAGGCCTCGGCAAGCTGGACAGTGTTCTCACCACTCTTGTATCGGTGGCAGATTTCAGCGTGACGCTCTACTGGAACTCCCCCCTGAGCTTCTCTCTGGGCTCGCAGCTGTATGGCATTGGCCTTGAGGATTCTGCTGATCGTTGCGGCGCTAAACCCGAGGTCTTTTGCTATCTGAGGGGTGCTCCCTCCTGCTTCATAGCGCCGGCAGACTTCAGCGTGAAGCTCTACCGGCAGCCCACCCCTGGCTTCGCTCAGGGATCGAACCCTCACACCATTGTTTCTGAGGATTCTGCGGATTGTGGCGGCGTCGACTCCATACGCCTCGGCGATCTGCTTGGGGATCTCTCCTTCCTGATAGCGCCGGCAGATTTCAGCGTGACGCTCTACCGGAACTCCCCCTAGAGCTTCTCTCAGGGATCGCATCTTCACGCCATTGGTCCTGAGGACTCTGCCGATCGTGGTGTTGCCGACCCCATACACCTTGGCGATCTGGTGGGCGCTCTCACCCGCTTCATAGCGGCGGCAGATTTCTGGGTGCTCCGATGGATCAATCACAGGTGCGGGCATTGGCTTGGTGCTGGTGGCTTGGTGCTGGTGGCTTGGTGTTTGTTGGGCAGGGACGCCTCAGGCCACGGGCGTGGTGGTGCGCCGCCGTGGCGATAGGATGATCCCTAGGCCCTCACAACGTACCACCCTCATGCCACCTAAAGAGGTCCGCTCGAACCGGTTGCTGATAAAGCTCACCCCCGCCGAGCGCGAGGCAATCGACCAGGCCGCCACTGCCAGGGGCTGGCCCGTCAGCCTGTGGGTGCGCGAAGCCATCAGGGAGTCGCTGGCCCGGATCCAATCAGGCGGGTGAGCGCAGGCCCCGGCCTCAGGGGCCGCCGCCTTCACGGCCCTGCCCATCGGGAACGGAACGGCTCAGCCACCGCCCTGGTCAGCTCCAGGCATCCACAGCAGGCCCCACGGGCCACCGAACGGCGGCTCACTGCTCGCGGCCGTGGGCCCTCCGCGCTGCACCAGCAGCCGGCGCCCATGCTCCTCGATCGTCTCCAGCCGTGGCCTGGCTGGCGCTGGCTCGTCCTTGCCGCGCAGCAACACCAGGGCTGTCCCATCTGCGCCTGGTGCAGAGACAGCTACGGCTGGTTCGATCATTCCCTGCTCCCTCGCCAGCAGGCGTGCAGGGCCAGCGAGGTTGGCGAAACCGGCGTGGGCACCCCCCACGATCAGCGACACCAGCCGATCGCCCCCGCCAGGCGGTCGAGGGTGCAGGTGGAACCGCACCTCCGGCTGACGGGTCAGCAGCCAGCGGTTGAAGGCCAGGCGCTCCGTTGCGGTGGCCGTGGGCAAGGATCGCCAAAACGCCTGCACCCTGCCTCTCAACTCGGCTGCGGCCTCTGCCCCGGTGGGTGTGGCCCTTGCTGCCGCCAGTCGCTTCGAGGCCTCGGCCAGGCTCCCCTCCACCAGGCCCAGCTGGTCCCGCAGGCGAGCCAGAGCACGCTCCACCGTGGCCTGGCGCTCCTCGCTGGCCTCCTCCAGCCAGAGGCCCTCAGCCCTGCGCAGTGCCGCAGACAGCTGGGTCTGCAGGCGGTGCTGCTCAGCGCTCAGCTGGGCAACCTCCCCCTCGATCTGGTGGCGGGCGCGGTTGTCCTCAGGCCTGGCCAGCAGCGACTCCCACTGGGTGGCCTGCAGCCGGGTCAGAACGTGCGCTTCGGCCTCGGCGTAGTTGATGTAGCCGGTGTTGGTGCAGGCGCTGCCCTGCCGGCGGTTGGCCTCCCTGCAGCC
>NZ_JAGQBY010000029.1:0-25262 GCF_024345875.1 Synechococcus sp. EJ6-Ellesmere | reverse complement strand
AGGGGGAGGCTCGTCAGTTCCTGGCAGGGTGGGATTGGCTGGAGGCGGTCCCCACCCTCAACCGCCTGCGCCAGCAGCTGGAACAGATCCGCGAGCAGGAACTGCAGAAGGCTCTCAGCCGCATGGGTCCCGACCTCTCAGCGCGGGAGCGCAAGGTGGTGGAAGCCCTGAGCAAGGGCATCATCAACAAGATCCTGCATAGCCCGGTCACCAACCTGCGGGCACCCCAGCCCCGCCAGCAGCGCCATCAGGCGATGCAGGTGCTCCACCAGCTCTTTGCTCTCGACGGAGAGGACGAGGAGAGCTGATGTGGCCTGGGCTACAGCGGCTTGCCACGTTTTTGTGTTCAGCCCTGGCGTACGGGCTTCTGGAGGCACCTGATCCGGTACGGTGCACCCACGCTGATGGCAGCAGTCTCGGAGGGCAGTGATGAAGCGGGTTCTGGCGATCATTCTCGGCGGAGGCGCCGGCACCCGGCTCTATCCCCTCACCAAGATGCGGGCCAAGCCGGCTGTACCACTCGCCGGCAAGTATCGTCTGATCGATATACCGATCAGCAACTGCATCAACTCGGGGATCAACAAGATCTACGTGCTCACGCAGTTCAACAGTGCCTCGCTGAACCGGCACCTCACCCAGAGTTACAACCTCTCCGCCGGCTTCGGGCAGGGGTTCGTGGAAGTGCTGGCCGCCCAGCAGACCCCCGACAGCCCCACCTGGTTCGAGGGCACCGCCGATGCCGTGCGCAAATACCAGTGGCTGTTCCAGGAATGGGACGTGGATCAGTACCTGATCCTCTCCGGCGATCAGCTGTACCGGATGGATTACAGCCGTTTCGTGGATCACCACATCCAGTCCGGCGCCGACCTCACGGTGGGAGCCCTGCCGGTGGACGCCGAACAGGCCGAAGGCTTCGGGCTGATGCGCACCGACCTCGATGGCCGCATTCGTGAGTTCTCCGAGAAGCCCAAGGGCGCAGCCCTTGAGGCCATGAAAGTGGACACGGCCCGCCGGGGATGGGCGGAAGCCGGGGCCGCCCGCCGGCCTTACCTGGCCTCGATGGGCATTTATGTCTTCAGCCGCGACACACTTTTCGACCTGCTGGCGCAGAACCCCGGCTCCACCGATTTCGGCAAGGAGATCATTCCCACCGCGCTTGGTCAGGGTGACAATCTCAGGGCCTACCTCTTCGACGACTACTGGGAGGACATCGGCACGATCGGGGCCTTCTACGAAGCCAACCTGGCCCTGACCGACCAGCCGAGGCCGGCCTTCTCCTTCTACGACGAGAAGTTTCCGATCTACACCCGACCCCGCTACCTCCCGCCCAGCAAGCTTCTGGATGCCCAGGTCACCCAGTCGATCATCGGCGAAGGTTCCCTGCTGCAGGATTGCAGCATTCACCACTGTGTGCTCGGCGTTCGCTCGCGCATCGAAAGTGAAGTGGTGTTGCAGGACACCCTGGTGATGGGAGCCGACTTCTTCGAATCCAGCGAGGAGCGGGCCGTGCTGCGCGAACGGGGCGGCATCCCGGTGGGGGTGGGCCGCGGCACAACCGTGCGCCGGGCGATCCTCGACAAGAACGTCCGCATCGGGCGCAACGTCACGATCGTCAACAAGGACGGGATCGAGGAGGCCGACCGGCCTGAACTGGGCTTCTACATCCGCAACGGCATCGTGGTGGTGGAGAAGAACGCCACCATCGCCGACGGCACCGTGATCTGAGCGCTTGCTGACACAGGGCGCGAGCCAACGGCGTTCGGGCAGGCTCAAGGCCACACTGAATCCGAACGGCCTGCACGCCAACTTCTCATGAGCAAAGCACACTTCGGCCTGATCGGCCTCGGAGTGATGGGCGAAAACCTGGTCCTCAACGCTGAACGCAACGGGTACTCCAGCGTCGTCTTCAACCGCACCTACGCCAAGACCGAAGACTTTCTGAACGGCCGGGCCGCCGGGCTGAACATCATCGGCGCCCACACCCTCGAAGAGTTCGTCGGGGCCCTGGAGCGCCCCCGCCGCATCCTGATGATGATTAAGGCGGGCTCACCGATCGACGCGATGATCGCCCAGATCTCCCCTCTGCTGGAGGACGGTGATCTGCTGATCGACGGCGGCAATTCCCTCTACACCGACACCGAGCGGCGGGTGAAGGAGCTGGAAAGCCAGAGCTTCGGCTACATCGGCATGGGGGTCTCCGGCGGAGCCAAGGGGGCCCTGGAGGGGCCGAGCATGATGCCCGGCGGCACCAAGGCCGCCTACGACGCCATCGAGGGGCTGGTGCGCAAAATGGCCGCCCAGGTCGACGACGGCCCCTGCGTCACTTACATCGGCCCAGGCGGGGCCGGCCACTTCGTCAAGACCGTCCACAACGGCATCGAGTACGGGATCGAGCAGATCCTTGTCGAGGCCTACGACCTGATGAAGCGCTGCGCCGGCATGGATGGCCTGGCGATGGCCCAGGTGTTCGACGGCTGGAATCAATTGGAGGAGCTCTCCTCCTACCTGGTGGAAATCACCGAGGTGTGCCTGCGCACCCGTGATCCCGAGGATGGCGGCGATCTGGTGGAGAAGATCCTCGATGTGGCCGGCCAGAAGGGCACCGGCCTCTGGACCGTGGTCAGCGCCCTGGAGATGGGGGTGCCTGTGCCCACGATCTATGCGGCCCTCAATGGCCGGGTGATGAGCTCACTGCACGCCGAGCGCCAGGCGGCAGCGGCCGTGATCGCCGCCCCTGAGGCAGCGTCGGTGTCGCTGGGCGAACCCTCCGAAGGCATGCCGGCCCTGCGCGATGCCATCACCCTGGCCTGCATCGCCAGCTACGCCCAGGGCATGGCCCTGATGGTGGAAGCCTCCGCCCTGCACGAGTACAACCTCAACCTCTCGTCCATCGCCCAGATCTGGAAGGGGGGCTGCATCATTCGCGCCAAACTGCTGCAGCGCATCCAGAACGCCTATGACAGCAACCCGAGCCTGCCCAACCTGATGGTGGACCCCTGGTTCGCCGAGCAGGTGAACGCCCGTCTGAGCGGCCTGCGCCAGGTGGTGGCCGGAGCAGCCCTGGCCGGCATCCCCGTGCCCTGTCTGAGCAGCACCCTCGATTACATCGACAGCTACCGCACGGCGCGGCTGCCTCAGAACCTGCTCCAGGCCATGCGCGACTGCTTCGGCGCCCATACCTACCAACGGGTGGACCGTGAGGGCAGCTTCCACACGGAGTGGCTGTGATGCACAGCCAGCCGCCGGCCAGCTACCAGCTCGAAGTGGCCGCCGATGCTGACGAGCTGGCCCGACGCACCGCCGAGACCATTGCCGCCTGCATCGATCTGGCCCTGGCCCAACGGGACCGGGCCCAGATCGCCCTGGCCGGTGGCGGCACCCCCGCCGCCGCCTACCGGCTGCTGGCGCGGGAGCGGCTGCCCTGGCAACGGGTGGATGTGCTGCTGGGCGATGAACGCTGGGTGGCGGCCGACGACCCCTCCAGTAACGCCCTGATGCTGCACCAGACCCTGCTGGCGGAGGCCCCGGGCTCCGAGGCCCATTTCCAGCCGGTGCCCACCGATCTGGAAAGCCCCGAGGCCAGCGCCGCCGCCTATGCCGCCCTGGTGGCCAGGACCTGTCCCGGCGATCCACCGGTCTTCGATCTGGTGCTGCTGGGACTGGGGGAGGACGGCCACACAGCCTCGCTCTTTCCCGGCACCCCGGCCACCGCGGTGACCGATCGAGAAGCCACGGTGAGCGAAGGCAAGGGGCTTCCCCGGGTCACCCTCACCGCTCCGGTGCTGAGCGCGGCGCGCCAGGTGCTGTTCCAGGTGAGCGGGGCGGGCAAGCAGCAGGCCCTGAGGCGTCTGCTCGATCCCGATGAATCACCCGAGCGCACCCCGGCCCGGCTGGTGAGCCCCCGTCAGCCGGTGCTGATCCTCGCCGATGCCGCCGCTGCGGCAGGCTTGGGGGAGTGATCGAGCTGGCCCTGATGGTGGCACCCCTGCTGGTGGTGAGCGGTGATGGATTCAGTGGCTGGCTGGCCCTCAACGACACGATCATGGGAGGGCGCAGCAGCGGCGTCTGCCGCAGCGGACCATCGGGGCTGGTGCTGGAGGCGGAGGTCATCGAAGCCGGTGGCGGCTTCGTGAGCTGCCGCTCCCCCCTGTTCTCACCACCCCTCGATCTGAGTGCCTACCGGGCCCTTCAGCTCGATCTGCGCGGCGACGGACGGCGCTACAAGCTGGCGGTGGCCTGCGCCGATGGGGTGGCCGGCCTCACCGAACTGATTCCGGGAGGGTTGCGCTGGGTGAGCGAATTCGCCACCAGTTCGGAGGGCCTCACCACCGTGGAGATCCCCTTCGAGCAACTGAAGGCCTCGGTGCGGGCCCAGCCCATGGCGCTGCCCCTGCTGCGCTTCGATGCCAGCCGGATCACCCGGCTGCAGATCCTGCACTCGAAGTTCGGTGACGATGGCCGGCCCAATCCCGGCTTCCGCGCCGGTGCCCTGCGCCTCGGTATCGAAGCGATCCGGGCCGTTCCCTGAGGTGGAGAGCCTGAGCGAAGCCGTTGATGGGCCCGGCCCCAACGACCTGCTCAGGCGGGTGGCGGCGGCGGCTGATCTCTGCTTGAAACCCCACCGCCACGCCGTGGTGATCAGCTCCGAGCCGGGCGAAGAGGAGTGCACCCTGAGGCTGCAGTGCCGCCGGGCGGATGGTGAGCGGGCGGAGCTCAACGACATCGAGCTGGAGATCTACCGCAGTGGAGAGGATCTGCACCTGATGCTGAGTTGGCCAGAGCAAACGGATCAGCCCATGCTCTGGCAGGGCCACCACCCGGTCTGGATGGATGGCGACAGTGGCCAGCGCTGCGAGCGGCCTGCCGCGGGTGCGGCGCTGGAGGCCCTGGCCCGGCGGCTGCGGGCCCTGCTCAGCCCTGCTCAACCCTGATCGGTAACCACCCCCAGGCTGCTGCTGCTCACCAGCCGGGTGGACTTGCCCAGCACTCCCGTGCGGTAGCGCGGTTCGGGCCTGACCCAGGCGGCGCGGCGGCGCTCCAGCTCGGTGGGATCGACATTGAGCTGGATGAGCAGCTGATGGGCATCAACGGTGATGCTGTCGCCCTCCTGCACCAGGGCGATGGTGCCGCCCACGGCGGCCTCGGGGGCCACATGGCCCACCACCAGGCCGTAGGAGCCCCCGCTGAAGCGACCATCGGTGATCAGCGCCACCGATTCCCCCAGGCCCTGGCCCACGATCGCGGCCGTGGGCGAGAGCATCTCGCGCATGCCGGGCCCGCCCACCGGGCCCTCGTAGCGCACCAACACCACATCACCGGCATGGACCTCACCGGCGAGGATCGCCTCCAGGGCGCTCTCCTCACTCTCGAACACCCGGGCCGGCCCCGTGATCACCGGGGTCTTGACACCGCTGATCTTGGCGACGGCCCCCTCTTCGGCCAGATTGCCCTTGAGGATCGCCAGGTGACCCTTGGCATAGAGCGGATTGGAGAGGGGCCGGATCACGTCCTGATCGGCGGGGGGCTCGCTGGGCACCTCCGCCAGCACCTGCTTGAGCGTGAGGCCTTCGATCGTGCGGCAATCGCCGTGCAACAGGCCGGCATCCAGCAGCAGCTTCATCACCTGGGGGATGCCGCCGGCCCGGTGCAGATCCACCGTCACGAAACGGCCGCTGGGCTTGAGATCGCAGATCACCGGCACCCGCTGACGGATCGTCTCGAAATCATCGATCGTGAGCGGCACCTCGGCGGTGCGGGCGATCGCCAGCAGGTGCAGCACCGAATTGGTGGACCCCCCCACCGCCATGATCACGCTGATGGCGTTCTCGATCGCCTCGCGGGTGATCAGATCACGGGGGCGGATGTTCGCCTCGATGGCCCGCACCAGCACCTCGGCTGAGCGGGCAGCGCTCTCGGCCTTCTCGGGATCCTCGGCCGCCATGGTGGAGCTGCCCGGCAGGCTCAGGCCCATCGCTTCGAACGCCGAACTCATCGTGTTGGCGGTGAACATGCCGCCGCAGCTGCCGGCGCCGGGGCAGGCGTTCTTCTCGATCGCCAGCAGTTCCTCCTCATCGATGCGACCGCCCGAGAACTGACCAACAGCCTCGAAGGCACTGACCACGGTGAGGTCGCAGGGGCCGAGCCGGCCGGGTTTGATCGTGCCGCCGTACACGAAGATCGCCGGGATGTTCATGCGCGCCATCGCCAGCATCGCGCCGGGCATGTTCTTATCGCAGCCGCCGATGGCCAGCAGGCCATCCATGCTTTGGGCGTTGCAGGCGGTTTCGATCGAATCAGCGATCACCTCCCGGCTCACCAGGGAATACTTCATCCCCTCGGTGCCCATCGAGATCCCGTCGCTGACGGTGATCGTGCCGAACATCTGTGGCATGGCCCCCGCCAGACGGGCGGACTCCTCGGCGCAGCGGGCCAGATCGTTCAGGCCGATGTTGCAGGGCGTGATCGTGCTGTAGCCATTGGCGATGCCGATGATCGGCTTGTTGAAGTCACCGTCTCCGAAGCCCACGGCCCGCAACATGGCGCGGTTGGGAGAACGCTGAACGCCTGCGGTGATGGCGGCGGATCGGAGCATGAACCCTTCTGTGGCACCGCAAGCAACTTACCGAGGCGTGCTGCCGGGGCTCAGGCTTCGGGGCTGAGGGTCTCCAGCTGACGGCGCACGTCTTCGATCGCCCGGTTCAGCTCGTTCACCTTGTGCTGCAGCTCCCGCTCCAGCAGGGGCCGGCGCTCGCCGTCATCGCCGTCGCGGGAACCCGCCTGCAGGCGCGAGAGGGTGAGGCTGCGCCGCTGCCGCTGGGCCAGGCGGCGGCTCTCGGCCTCTGCCAGCAGCCACCAGGCCAGACCGGCGGCACCGATCACCGCCCCGGCGATGGCACTGGCCAGGATGGGACTGGCGGGGGATCCGCGTTCGGCCATGGGTGTTCGATCCTCCAAACCCCTGATAGGGGAAGCCTAGAGCCGCTCCGCCATCCGGAGGGCGTTGGCGATCACGGTGAGGCCGGGCGACACCATCGGGCAGCTGGGGAAGACACTGGCATCGGCGATGGTCAAGTTGGCCAGGCCATGGACGCGGCCGTCGCGATCGACCACCGAGTGGGCTGGATCGTTGCCCATGCGACAGGTGCCACAGGCGTGGCCGATCACCGCCAGTGGTGCCTCGCCGCGGGGGTAGAAGGGGGCCGGGCGCACCTGGGGAGTGAGCGGATCGGCGTCGACCGCTTTGAGCACGGAGAGCCAGCGGTAAACGAGGCGGTCGTGGGCTTCGAGGTTGTTGGCCATGTACTGGATGCTCAGCCGCTCCCCGCGCAGCTCGATGCGGTTCTCGGGATCGGGCAGCACCGGACTCATCGCCCACCAGCAGATCGAGCGGACCGCCAGCTGCTCCAGGGCGGCGTTGGGCAGCAGCCGCGTCACGAGCGAGAGCACAGGCGGCGACTCGGCGAACTGGGCGTCCTGCAGAACCCCGCCACCGGTTTCGATGTGCCCGAGCGGAAAACTGACGTTCTGATCACCCCAGACGTAATCGTTGACGCCGAGTCTGCGGGGGAAGCGGCCGCTGTGGGGCTCGCGGGCCAGCTGCAGGATCGCCGTGAGCTGGGGTTTCATCAGGTGGCGGCCCACCTGGCTGGAGCCATTGGCCAGGCCGTGGGGGTGGAGTGTGCTGCGGGAGCGCAGCAGCAGCGCTGGGGTGTTCACCGCACCGGCGGCCAGCACCACCTGATCGCCGCGGAACATCCAGCTCTGACCATCGATCTCGGCTTGCACCCCCTTCACCTCGCGGCCGCTGGGATCCACATGCAGCCGGGTGACGCGGGCATTGCTGATCAGGCGGGTGGTGCGATGGGCGAGGGCCGGCTGCACCCCGAACAGTTCCGCGTCGCCGCTGGGATCCTCGAGCTGCTCCGACCAGCTCAGCGGCAGGTCGTAGGGGTGGCTGCCCTGGCGCTGCAGACCCTGGCGCAGAGGCTCGAAAAGTGGATCCAGCGGCAGTGGGACATGGGGATAGGGGCCGCTGCGGGGGGGCTCCAGCGGGTCGACGCCCGCACGGCCATGGACGCGGTAGAGGGCCTCGGCCCGTTCGTACCAGGGGGCAAGCTCGTCGTAGCTGAGGGGCCAGGCGGGGGCCACCCCCTCCTGCAAGGGCAGGCCTTCGAACTCGCGCGGCCACATGCGCTCGAGCACCCCGCCCCAGATCTTGGTGTTTCCGCCGAGGGCGTAGATGGTCTGGGGGGAAAAGGGATCGCCGTCGGGGCCGAACCAGTCGTCGCCGGGGTGATAGCGGTCTTTTCGGAACAGATCGACGCTGGCCACGTTCTGATCGGCCAGGTCCATGGCCCCGCCGCGCTCCAGCAGCAGCACCGTGCGGCCCTTGGCCGCGAGGGCTCCGGCCATGGTGCCTCCGGCGGCACCGGAGCCGATCACGATCACATCGTGGTGCTGGTCGTCGAGGATCATGACCAGGCGTAGAGCAGAAGAAAGAGCATTACCCAGATCACATCGACGAAGTGCCAGAACAGGGAGGTGGCAATCACCCCCTGCTCACCGGCGGCGTAGTTAGCCGGGCGGAAGGAGCGCTGCAGCATCAGGGCCATCAGCAGGATGCCGCTGAGCACGTGCAGGCCATGAAAGCCTGTGAGCAGGTAGAAGCAACTGCCGAAACTGCCGCTGGTGATGCCGAAGGCCAGTGAGCGCCATTCGATCGCCTGGCCATAGAGAAACACCGCCCCCATCGCCATGCTCAGCAGCCAGAAGCCGCGGAAGCCCCAGAGCTGACCCTTGGAGAGGCAGCGCTCGGCCAGGGCCACCGTGCCGCTGCTGGAGACCAGCACCAGCGTGTAGAGCAGGGGGCTGCGCCACTCCAGCCCCTCCACCCCTGGCGGCAGCCATTGCGGGGCCGAGAGTTTCAGCCCCGCATAGCCACTGAAGAACGCCAGAAAGATGACGCTCTCGGAGCAGAGAAAGATGATGAAGCCAGTGAGGCTGTGGTTGGAGTGAGCCGCGTTATGACCCTGGGGGGTCGGGGCGGCATCAAGGGGAGGGCTGATGGTCATGGCTCAGGCCTGCAGAAGGGTGCGCTCGATCTCGGCCTGGTGCTCCACCAGCGGCCGGCCGGTGCCGTAGCCGTAGGGAGCGCTGATCACGGTGGGCACGTGCTCCTCGAAGTTCTCAGCCGGCGGCGGGGAGGGCAGCAGCCATTCCAGGCCGATGGCATTCCAGGGATTGGCCGGAGACTTCGGCCCCAGAACCCAGGAGCTGACCAGGTTGAGCAGAAAGGGAATGATCGAGACCCCGAGCAGGAAGGCACCGAGACTGGCGATCACATTCCAGAAAGCGAATTCCGGGTCATAAGAGGACACCCGGCGGGGCATGCCCATCAGGCCGAGGGGATGCATCGGGAAGAAGTTGAGGTTGGTGCCCACAAAAGTGAGCAGGAAGTGCAGCTTGCCCAAGCCCTCATAATACATATGTCCGGTGAACTTCGGGAACCAGTGATAGATCGCGGCGTAGACACCCATGGTGGCCGCACCATAGATCACGTAGTGGAAATGGCCCACCACAAAATAGGTGTTATTGACGTGGATATCCACCGGCACCGTAGCCAGCATGATGCCGGTGACGCCTGCGAAAACAAAATTGAACAGGCCGCCGAGGGCGAACAACATCGCTGTGTTCAGACGTAACTTTCCGCCCCACAAGGTCCCCAGCCAGGCGAACACCTTGATGCCGGTGGGCACCGCAATCAGCATGGTGGTCACCATGAAGACATCGCGCATCCACTGGGGAACGCCGCTGGGGAACATGTGATGCACCCAGACGATCAGGCTCAGGCCCACGATCACCAGGGAGGCCCCGGCCACGAAGGGATAGCCGAACAGGGGCTTGCGCGCATACACCGGGAACAGTTCGGAGAACACCCCGAACACCGGCAGGATGATCACGTACACCGCTGGGTGGGAATAGAACCAGAAGAAGTGCTGATAGAGCACAGGATCTCCGCCCCCCTCAGGCCTGTAGAAGGATGTGCCCACCGCCAGATCGAACAGCAGCATCACGGCACCACCGGTGAGGGCGGGCAAGCCGATCAACTGAATCGTCTGGGCCGAGAGAGCCGTCCAGCAGAAGATCGGCATCCGGCCGAGGGTCATGCCCGGAGCGCGCATGCGCAGGATCGTGGTCACGAAGTTGACCGCGCCCATGATCGAGGAGATTCCCGAGAGGGCCACCGCCAGGATCCAGAGGGCTTCGCCGTTGATGAGGTGCCCCAGGGGGTTCTGCAGGCTCACCGGCGGGTACGACCACCAGCCGGAGGAGGCCGGACCACCCGGCACCAGAAAGCTGGCCATCAGGATCACCCCGAACACCGGCACCATCCAGAAGGCGGCGGCATTGAGCTTGGGAAAGGCCATGTCGGGGGCGCCGATCATGCAGGGGATCAGCAGGTTGTTGAGCCCATTGAGCACCGGGAAGATGAACAGGAAGAGCATGATCGTCCCGTGCATCGTGTAGAGGCCGTTGTACACGGTCCGATCCACCAGATCCGCCTCCGGTGTGATCAGCTCACCACGCATGATCATCGCCAGGAGGCCGCCCACCAGCAGGAAGAACAGGGCGGTGGCGATGTACTGGATGCCGATCACCTTGGCATCGGTGTTGAAGCTGAAGAAGCGCTTCCAGTTGTCCGGGGCACCGGGCACCGGGTGGGGGGCCCTCAGGATGCGCGAGTCAACGCCGGCGGTGGAGGTCATGGGATCAGCCGTCGTGGGGAAGGGTGTTGGAGCCGGGCACATTCACCAGCGGCGGCGGGGCCGGGGCGATGGTGGCGTAACCGCTGGGGCGATCGCCGCTGAGCTGCTGGGCGTATTCGCGCGAAGCATCGCTGAGGCCGGGCTGCAGTGGCAGGCGGGAGGCGCGCCGCAGCCAGTCCTGGTAGGCCTCCTCGCTCTCCACCACCACATCGGCCTGGTTGGCGGCGAACCAGGTGCCGCTGTATTCCGAGTCGCGCAGGCGGTAGCGGCCGGCGCGGGTGGGGGTGATGAAGAGGGTGATCGAGCGGCCGGGGATCACCTGCTGCTTGAGGCGAAAGGCCGGCACATAGAACCCGTGGATCACGTCTTCGCTCTCCAGCTGCAGGCCGAGGCGGCGATCGATGGGCATGTGCAGCTCCGTGGAGGAGACCCCCGCCACCGGGTAGCGGAACTCCCACGACCACTGGCGGGCGATCACCTGCACCTCGCCGCCTGGCACGGAGGCGCCGGCGGCGGAGCTGGCGCTGGCTGGGGCATGGGAGTGGTCCATGGGGCCGATCAGACCGATTTCGCGGTTCACCTGGATCGTGTAGGCGGCGATGCCCATCACCAGCACCAGGGGGATCACGGTCCAGATGATCTCCAGGGTGGTGTTGCCCTCGATCGGCTCCGCATCGCTGATGTCGTACTTCTCGGCGCGGTTGAAGAGCACGACCCAGACCATCACCGACACCACCCCCACGAACACGAAGGTGGCGACGGCCGTTTCGAAACCGAAGAGGCCATCCACCAGCGGAGCCGCCGAGGAGGCGGGCACCGGCAGCCAACGGGGCACCTGAGCGCCCATCCAGACACTCAGCAGGGTGAGCAGCCCCAGCCAGACAACCAGGCCGATCAACCGGGCCAGGGGGAAGCGTTGCGGAGTGGTGGTCATGGCAGGGCCTCCCGCAGACTGGCGCCTTCAGCCAGGAGCTGACTGGCGGTGACGTGCACGCCGAACTCCACCCCCAGCTGGGCACCGAGGGTGCCGTGCCAGGCCATCAGCGCGAAGACCAGCAGGCCCACCAGCAGGTAACTCCACTGCACCTGGCGGCCCATCTCCCAGCGCCAGCGGTAACGCTGGAAGCCGCGCCAGAGGGTCATCAGCACGATCGCGAACAGCAGGCCCACACCCACAGCTCCATGCCAGAGCATGGTGGCGGTGCTGCCCATGGCGAAGCTGCTGATGACTCCGGGGAGCGGATCGGCCAGCTGCATCTCCACGAAACCCGCCGCCACGGTGAAGAAACTGATCAGGCAGCAAGCCAGCAGGTTGTACCAGCCCACATCGTGAAGACCGGAGCGGGTCACCGGCAGGGCCAGGAAACGGAACAGGCGCTTCTCGAAGGGGAAGAGGGCCCCGGCGATATCGAAGGCGATGGCAATCACGAACAGGCCGATCGTGAGATGCACCAGGTTGGGGTGAATCGGCAGCCGGTAGGGCAGATCATTGGCTCCAAGCTCCATCACACCAGACCTGCGCGCATCGCCTCCACCACCTTGACGGTGTGCAGGCCGTAGACCCAGATCAGCTGATTCCCGAGCACCACCTGCACCACCACAAGGGCACTGAGCAGGCTGCCCGCCCCGAGAAAAGCGAGAGGCAGCTGCAGGGGGTCACGGCTGCGGATCACGTAACGCCAGGCGGTGAGCACCGAGAGCACCCCGGCCAGCACCCAGCCGAGGGTGCTGTGCAGGTTGAGGATGTCGCGGGAGGCACCATAGGGATTGGCCAGCCCCGCTTCCACCTGGCCGAAGATGATCGCGATGAAGATCGCCACCGTGGCGAAGAGCAGGTTCCAGAAGCTCACCTCATAGAGGGAGGGCTTGCCCGCCAGACGGCCGATCAGATCGAACACGAAGGCGATCAGAGCCATCGCGATCACGAAATGGACGACGATCGGATGGATCGTGTCGATCCAGGGGAGGTTGCGGTCGTTGAGGGGAGGAAGAAGCTCGAGCATGGGCGAGTGCCCGTCCTGCCACTCACTCCAGCTTCGGAGGCCCCACTGGGCGGGGGTGGCCACCGTCAGGAAATGCGGTTCTGAGCGGGTCGGCTCGACTCCTTAGCCTGATCTCAGTCGAGTCAGCCCCATGTCGATTCCAGCCTCCCGTCCCCTGCGCTGGCTGGCGGCAGGGTTGGTGCTGGCGGCGGCGGTCCTGGCCCTGGCCCTGCCGTTCATCTCGGCCACCCTGCTCACGATCGCCATCGGAGGGGTGGCGATCGCCAGCGGTGTCTCCCAGCTGATCCGCCTGAGCGGAGCGGGCGACCTGCGCAGCCGACTCTTCCGCGGCCTCAGCGGCCTCCTCTACCTGGCGGGGGGTGTGTGGATCCTGGTGGATCCGGTGATCAGCGAAGTGAGCCTGACCCTGTTCGTGGGCCTCCTGCTGGCGGTCGAAGGGCTGATGGAGCTGGCCACCGCTGCCGCCGCCGACCTTCCTGCCAAAGGTCTGGTCCTGCTGGATGGGCTCGTGACCGCCGGCCTGGGAGTGCTGCTGATCGCCGAGTGGCCGAGCGACAGCCTCTGGGCCGTCGGCACCCTGCTGGGGATCGCCCTGGTGTTCTCGGCTGTGAACCTGCTGATGGCCCCGCTCAACTCCGGCGACTGACCAGCCAGACGGCCCCCAGCAGGGCCGCGAGCACCAGGCTGATCTCGATCAGACCGCCGCTCCACATCCACTCCTGGACGGTGAATTCAGCCAGCAGGGCGGGACTGGGGGCAGGGGCAGACAGCAGGGGCACGGCCGGTTGGCTCGGGGATGCCCCAGTTTCACTCGCCCGCCAGGGCCCCTTCCGCCCGCCGCTGATCGACCGCCCCCAGGGTCCCCCCGCCGGGCAGGGCCTCCAGCGAATGGGCCGCCCCCATGGCCGGTGCCAGCCGCCAACGGTGTCCCATCGCCTCCAGCAATCTGAGAGTGTCGGGGCTGAAGCCCTCCTCCACCGCCAGCTCGTCGGGCCAGTGCTGGCTGTGGATCCGGCTGGCGGCCACCGCGGAGGCCAGGTTCAGACCGTGCTCAAGCCGGTTGAGCAGCACCTGCAGCACCGTGGTGATGATGCGGCTGCCGCCGGGGCTGCCGGTGGCCAGCAGCGGGTCACCCCCGGGGGTGAGCACCAGGGTGGGCGCCATCGAGCTCAGCGGTTGCTTGCGCGGCGCGATCGCATTGGCCTCCCCCTGCACCAGACCGAAGGCATTGGCGGCCCCCGGGAGGGCCGTGAAATCGTCCATCTCATTGTTGAGCAGGAAGCCGGCGCCCGGCACGCTCACGCCGTTGCCGTAGGGGAAGTTGAGGGTGGTGGTGGTGGACACCATCGTGCCGTCACGATCGATCACCGAGAGATGGGTGGTGTTGGGGCTTTCGGCAGAGCGGCCCTCAGCCGGCGGGTCGAGGTCGCGCGCAGGCCGGTGGCGCTCGGGCCGGATCGTGCGTCGCAGCTCATCGGCATAGCCCTGACTCAGTAACCGCTCCAGAGGCATCGCCACGAAGCGGGGGTCGCCCAGCCAGCGGTTGCGGTCGCGGTAGGCCAGGTTCATCGCCTCCGCCATCGGATGCAGGACTGCGGCGCTGTTGGGCCCCAGGGACGCCAGATCGAAACCCTCCAGGATGTTGAGCAGCTGGATCAGGGTGACCCCACCGGAGCTGGGCGGGGGCATGGCGATCACGGGATGGCCGCGCCAATCGCCCACCAGGGGGGGCTGAACGCGGGCCCGGTAGCCGCTCAGATCCTCAGCATTGATCAGGCCTCCCCGGCGGCGCATCAAGGCCACCAGCTCCTGCGCCACCGGCCCCTGATAGAAGCCCCTCTCCCCCTGGGCGGCGATGCGCCGCAGGGTGGCGCCGAGCTGGGGCTGACGCAGACGCTCGCCCGGCCGGTAAGGCTGGCCCCCTGGGCGGAAGAACAGCCGAGCTGATTCGGGATCGGTCCGCAACAAGGGAGCCGCAGTCTCCAGGGAATCGGCCAGGGCCTTGCTCACCACCACCCCCTCCTCCGCCAGACGAATCGACGGTGCAATCAGTCGCCCCAGGGGGAGTCGTCCGTAGTGGCGGTGAGCCAGCAGCAGACCCGCCACCGTGCCGGGCACCCCGCTGCTGAGCAGGCTGCGGGTGGCCTTGCGGCGATCCACCGCACCGGAGGCATCGAGCAGCAGATCGGGGCCGGCCGCCTGGGGAGCGCTCTCGCGGAAGTTGATCGTCACCGCCCGGCCCTTGCCCACCGGCACCTCCTGGGGCTGCGGCGGCCGCCCTCGGCTGAGCCGCTCCGGCCGCCAGAGCACGAGGAAACCGCCGCCACCCAGGTTCCCCGCCTGGGGATGGGTGACCGCCAGGGCGAAGGAGGTGGCCACCGCCGCATCGACGGCATTGCCTCCTGCCCGCAGCACGTCACGCCCCACCCGGGAGGCCTCCGCCTCCTGGCTGGCCACCATGCCCCCCGCGGACCAGAGCGGCTGGAAGCGCTGACTGGCCTCCTGGAGCACATCGGCCGCCGCTGGCAGCGGCAGCAAGGCAAGGGCCGTCAGAGGCAGCAGGGCCCAGCGCTGGCGGCGGAATTCAGCTGCCGCCATAGCCACCACCTCCGGGGGTCTCGATCGCGAGGGCATCGCCAGCTGCCAGCTCCAGCTGCACCGATCCACCCAGCTCCAGTTCGCTGCCATCGGAGCGGATCAGCCGGTTGCGGCCCAGCGCGCCGGCCCCGCCGCCGGCGAGACCGAAGGGGGCCACCTGGCGGGAGCTCGAGAGGATCGCGGCGGTCATCGGCTCGAGAAAGCGGATCCGCCGCACCACACCGTCACCGCCTAGCCAGCGGCCCGCGCCGCCGCTGCCGCGCCGCAGCCCAAAGGCCTCCAGCCGCACCGGAAAGCGCTGCTCGAGGATTTCAGGATCGGTGAGGCGGGAGTTGGTCATGTGGCTCTGCACCGCCGAAGCCCCTGCAAAACCCTGGCCGTCGAGGCCGCGTCCGGCGCCGCAGCCGCCGCAGATCGTTTCGTAATACTGATAGCGCTCGTTGCCGAAGCTGAGGTTGTTCATGGTGCCCTGGGCGGCGGCCATCACCCCCAGAGCGGCGAAGAGGGCATTGGCGACCGCCTGCGAGGTTTCCACGTTGCCGGCCACCACCGCGGCCATGGGGCTCGGATGCAGCAGGCAACCCGGTGGCACCACCAGCTCCAGGGGCCTGAAACAGCCGGCATTGAGGGGCACCGCCTCCCCCACCAGGCAGCGGAACACGTAGAGCACCACCGCCCGGGTGATCGCCAGGGGGGCATTGCGGTTGCCCGGGTCCTGGGGGGAGGTGCCCGTGAAATCGATCACAGCCCGGCGGGAGGCCCTGTCGATGCTCACCGCCACCTGGTTGCGCAGGCCGCCATCGAGGGGGAGGCTGAAGGCGCCGGGCTCGAGCCGATCGATCACCCGCCGCACCGCTTCAGCGCCGTTGTCCTGCACATGGGCCATGAAGGCGCTCACCCGCTGGAGACCCTCGCGCCGCGCCAGATCCACCAGCAGCTCGGCGCCCAGCTGGTTGGCCGCCACCTGGGCCTGCAGATCGGCCAGCAGCTGCTCGGGGTTGCGCACGGGATGGGGACCGGCCGCGAGCCGCCGCTTCCAGTCGGCGGCCAGCAGCACGCCATCACGCAGCAGGGGCACGTTGTCGAGCAGGAGGCCCTCCTCGGCCAGGCAGCGGCTGAAGGGGGGCATCGAGCCGGGGGTGATGCCGCCCACATCGGCATGGTGGCCGCGTGAGGCCACAAATCCATCAGGCTGTGGGCGTGGCTCGGGGCCGTCCGCCGGGTTCGCTCCTTGACGGGGCATGAACACCGGGGTGATCACGGTGAGGTCGGGGAGGTGGGTGCCGCCATTGGCGGGGTCGTTGGAGACGATCGCGTCGCCGGGCTTCAGGGCTGGGCGCGCCCCCCGCCGCACCGCCGCCAGCAGGCCGGCCACGCTGGCCCCCATCGACCCCAGATGCACCGGGATGTGGGGGGCGTTGGCCACCAGCTCCCCCTGGCGATCGAAGAGGGCACAGGAGAAATCGAGGCGCTCGCGGATGTTCACCGAGCGGGCGCTCTGCTGCAGGCGCACGCCCATCTGCTCGGCGATGGCGCTGAAGCGGTGGTTGAACAACTCCAGGCTCACCGGATCCACCGCGAGTCCTTGCTCCGCTGGTTGGGCCGCTGCTGGCCCATGGCTGAGCAGCAGGCAGCCGTCGGCTCGGCATTCGGCCCGCCAGAGCGGGGCCAGCCAGATGGTGCCGGTGGCCTCCACCAGCAGCGCCGGGCCGTCAAGCCGCTCAGCGGCTGTGAGGGCCTCACGGCGGCGCAGCGGAACGGATCGCCAGGCGCCGTCCCAGTAGAGCTGGATCAGCCGTTCCTCGGCGGCCGGGGGGGCTCGATCAAGGGGAGGCGGTGAGCCGACCTCAGCCGCGACAGCTTCAGCCGAGAGAGCTTCAGCCGAGACAGCCTCTCCAGCGGCCACCACCTCCACCAGCAGCCACTCCACCAGCAGCTCGGCGTGATCGGGGCGGTGGCCAAAGCGACGCTGATGGTCGCGCGCGAACTGCAGCTCCATGGCGCTGGCCTCCTGCAGAGCCAGGGGGAGCGTCAGCTCAGTGGCCGCGAGCCGCACACCCACACTCACCTCGGCGCGGGCATGGGCGCCCAGGGCCTGCTGACCCCGCTCCAGCAGGGCATCGGCCTGCAGCTGGAGATGCTCCACCAGGCCCTGATCCAGGGGACGGCGCACCACCTCCTGCAGCAGCAAGCGCTGGTCGGCCAGACCGATGCCATAGGCCGAGAACACCCCCGCCAGGGGATGGAGCAGCACCCGGGCCATGCCCAGCCGCTCGGCCAGGGCACAGGCGTGCTGGCCGCCGGCCCCGCCGAAGCAGACCAGCGTGGCGCCGCGCAGATCGTGGCCCTGCTGGATCGAGATGCGCCGGATCGCCTCCGCCATCCGCTCGATGGCAATCACCAGAGCACCTTCCGCCAGTTGTTCGGGCGTGATGGAGGTCCCACTGGCCAGGCCGACCTGCTCCGCCAGCTGCTGGAAGCCCCGCCGCACCACCCCTGGATCGGGGCCCTGATCCCGGCCTGGCCCAAAAACCGCAGGAAACGCCTGCGGCTGCAGGCGGCCCAGCAGCAGGTTGGCGTCGGTGATCGTCAGCGGTCCGCCGCGGCGGTAGCAGGCCGGCCCGGGATCGGCCCCGGCTGAGGCGGGCCCCACCTGCAGGCGCTGGCCATCGAAATGCAGCAGCGAACCACCGCCCGCCGCCACGGTGTGGATCGGCAGCATCTCCGCCTGCAGGGTGAGGCCGGCAATCTCCGTGTCCTGGCGGCGCCCCCAGCCCGGGGACGGCCCACCGGCCTCCACATGGAACACATCGGTGGAGGTGCCGCCCATGTCGAAACCGACGATGGGCGTGCTCCCTCCCGCCAGCCGCACCGCTGCCACCATGCCGCCGGCGGGGCCGGAGAGAATCGTGTCCTTGGCCTTGAGCAGCTCCGGTGCCACCAGGCCGCCGCTCGACTGCATCACCCGCAGACGGCAGTGGGGTCCGAGCTCGGCCCGCAGCTGATCCAGATACTCCGCCAGCGCCGGCGCCACCATGGCCTCCACCACAGCCGTCTGGGCCCGCGGCACCAGCCGGGTCCTCCGGCCCACCTGGTGGGAGAGCACCACTGGCTCGAAGCCGAACGGCATCAGCCACTCAGCCAGCCGACGTTCATGGCGTGGATGGCGGGCGCTGTGCAACAGGGCCACGGCGCAGCTGCTGATGCCGTCGCTGCGGGCCTCCACCAAGGCCCGCTCCAGGGCTGCATCGAGAACCAGCGGCATCAGCTCCGTGCCGTCGGCCGCCAGACGCCCCGCCACCTCAAGCACCCGCCGGTATCGCGGGGCCGGACGCTCAACGTGCAGAGCAAACAGATCGGGCCGGTGCTGGTCGCCGATCCAGGCGGCATCGGCAAAACCGCTGCTGATCAGCAACAGGGTGGCGGCACCCCGGTCTTCGAGCAGGGCATTGGTGGCCACCGTGGTGCCGATCCGCACCTCGCTGACCGCGCCGGAAGGAAGCGGCTGGCCGGGAACCAGCCCCAGCAGCTCGCGCATGGCCGCCACCGCCGGATCCCCCGCCCGCTCGGGTTGCTGCGAGAGCACCTTGCGCACCACCAGCTCCCCGTCAGGGGCCCGGCCCACAAGATCGGTGAAGGTGCCGCCCCGATCAATCCAGAAGCTCCAGCCGGTCTGGGGGCCCGGCTGCTGAGGGCTCTCAACTGCGCTCACGCAGCGGCCTCAGCGGTAGTTCTCGAACTGCAGCGGCACCTCGGGATCTTCAGCGCGCAGGAGCTGGATCACCTGCTGCAGGTCGTCCTTGTTCTTACCGGTGACGCGCAGGCTCTCGCCCTGGATCGCCACGGTCACCTTCTTGATCTGATCGCGCACGGTCTTGCTGAGCGACTTGGCCAGCTCCTGGCTGAGACCCTTGCGCAGCTTCACCACCTGCTGGAGGCGGTTGCCGCCCACGGGCTCGGGGGTCTGGAAATCGAAGATCTTCAGCGAGAGCTGGCGTTTGGTGGCCTTCTGGCGCAGCACGTCGGTCACCGCGTCGAGGGTCATGTCGCTGGCGGTGGTGATGGTGAGGCTGCCCTCCTCCAGCTCGATCTCGGTCTTGGAGTCCTTGAGGTCGTAGCGCTGGCCCACCTCGCGCCGCACCTGGTCCACGGCATTGACAAGTTCCTGCCGGTCGAAATCGGAGACCACGTCGAAGGAGTAGGTGTCGGCCATGGGCAGCGGCTGCGCTCGGATCAGGACCAATCCTAGAAAAGGGGCTCTGATCTGCTCCCCCGATGCCCCCCCTCCTGCTTGCCGCCGCGCCCGCACTGGCCTGGTCCCTGCTGCTCTCGGGGGCGGTGGTGATCGTCAGCCTGGTGCCCCTGGGGGCCGGACGAGCCAATGCCGACTTCACGCCCGAGGATCTGGCGGCGCCACGGGCGATGTTCGAGCGGCTGCCGGCCTGGGGCCAGCGGGCCAGCTGGGCGCACCAGAACAGTTTCGAAGCCTTCACCCTGCACGCTCCCGCCTGTCTGCTCTGCCTGCAGGCGGGAGCTGGCGGGCCGCTTGTTGCAGCAGCAGCACTGCTGCAACCGCTGCTGCGGCTGACCTACATCGGCGCCTACGTGGCCAACCTGCCGCTGCTGCGCTCGCTCTGCTGGGCGGTGGCCCTGGTCTGTACGGCCGTGCTCTACATGGAGTGCCTCAAGGCCGTGCTGGCGCACTGAGAACGGGAGCCCTCAGCCTTTCTGCAGACCCCGCAGGGCCGCCAGCAGGGCCGCTGGGCTCTGGGGATCCACCATCAGCACGCTGCCGCCGGGGGCCTTGCCCAGCTCCTCACCCATCGCCATCCAGTCCTGGGCCAGCAGCAGGCGCAGGGCCTCCGAACCCGACGGGCTGGCATCGATCAGGCGGGCCAGCTCAGCTGCCGCCCGGCCCCGAGCCACGGCCAGCATCTCCTGCTGCTTGGCCTGGGCTTCTGCATCGAGCAACAGCGCCTCCTGCTGGGCCTTGGCATCAAGCACCAGGGCCTCGGCGCGGCCTTTGGCCGCATTCACCTCCGACTCCCGCAGGCCTTCCGAGCGCAGCACGGCCGCCCGCTTTTCACGCTCGGCCGTCATCTGCTGCTCCATCGCCTGCTGGACGCCTTGGGAGGGCATGATGTCGCGCAACTCGACGCGGGTCACCTTCACGCCCCAGGGATCGGTGGCCTGGTCAAGCTCCCGCAGGAGCATCTCATTGACGTCCTGGCGGGTGGTGAAGGTCTGATCGAGGTCAAGCTTGCCCATCTCGGCGCGGATCTGGGTGAGCACCAGATTCACCATCGCCGCCTGCAGATCATCCACGGAGTAATGGGCCTTGGCGTGCTCCAGCAGCTGCCAGTACACCACCGCATCCACGGTGATCGAGACGTTGTCGCGGGTGATGCACTGCTGGGGCGGGATGTCGAGCACCCGCTCCTTCATCGACTGGTTGCTGACCACCCGCTCCAGGCCCGGGAGCACGAAGGAGAGGCCCGGCTGCAGCTCGCGGTCGTAGCGGCCCAGCCGCTCCACCAGCAGGGAGCGGCCACCGCTGGTGACCTTCACCCCGCTGGCGCCGAGCACGGCCAGCAGCACCAGGGCGGGGATGGAGAACAGACCTTCCATGGCAGGTGGCGCCGCAAGGCACGCAAGAGGACAGCGGCCCAGCCAGAGCCAGGCTCACCCTAGGAAGGCCCCCGCCGCAGACTGGAAGGCCCCGCACTGCCTTGATGCATCCCCTGATCTGGCTGGCCGGTGGCGGGGTGTTGCTGCTGCTGGAGCTGCTCTTCCCCAGCGTCGATGGCTTTCTGATCGGTGGGGTGGCGGCGCTGCTGCTCTCGGCCGTCGCGGCCCTGCTGCCCCTGGCCGCGGCCCTCCAGCTGGCCCTGTTCAGCCTGCTCTTCCTGGGGGGCTACGGCGGCCTGAGGCGCTGGTCGCTGCGGGGACGGCCCACACCCGATGCCCTCAGTGAACCCGGCGGCGAGCGGGCCGAGGTGATCCAGCCCTTCGACGAGCGGGGCCGGGGGCGGGTGCGCTGGCAGGGCCAGAGCTGGGCGGCCGAACTGCTCGAGACGGATGGTGGGCCGGGGCCCAGGGCGGGGGAGGAGGTGACCGTGCTGCGGCGGGAGGGAACCCGCCTGCAGGTGCTCGCCGCCCTCAGTCGAAGAACATCAGGCTGACCACCTTGTTCATGTCCTCGGCGGTGCGGCAGCTGGAGAGCAGGGTCTCGCTGTCGTGGAAGGCGTAGCAGATCAGTTGGTCACAGCGGCCGATGATCTCCTGGTTGCAGAGGCTGCTGGCCATGGGCAGGGGCAGCTCGTCGTGCTCGGGCTTCTCCACCAGATGCAGCACCCGCTCCATCTGCTCGCGGGATTCACTCGACTGCCGCTCCAGGCTCTGGGGCAGCAGCACCGTGAGCCGGGCCGGATCAACGCTGAGCACGCCGCGGATCACCGCCGCGTTCACCCCCTGGGAGCCGGAGGTGATCAGGTTGTGACCCTCCTGGGCCAGGGACCGGGCCACCAGTTCCACCAGGTGGATCGAGACGGCCGGAACGTGGCGGCTGCCGAGGATGGCGATGCGGCGCTTGCCGCGATCCTGAAGCAGGGCCAGCTCCTGGGCCAGCGTGTCGATCCGGTCGAGGGCCGGCAGATCAAGGGACCGGGTCACCTCGTGTATGCATCCGATGGGGGGAAACTAGCAGCGCCCTTGCGGGGCGCTGGCTTCAGACCTTCACCACCAGTCCCAGGCGCTCGAACAGGCGCTCGAAACGGCAGTGCTCCTCCACCAGGCGAATGGCGTAACTGGCCTTGACCGTCTCGTGCAGGCGCACATGGCCGAAGGCGCGCTCGATCACCTCCACCGTGGTCAGGGTGTCCTGCTCCACCTTCAGGATCGGCACCTCCAGCTCCTCGGCGCGGCTGATCAGCTGGGGCAGGGGTTCCCCGGCCCCCGTGAGGATCAGGCACTGGGTGGAGGCCTCCAGGGCCGCCAGCTGGATGTCGGTGCGGTCGGCACCGGTGACCACGGCCATGTTGCGGCGGCGGCGGAAGAACTCCATGGCTGAGTTGACGTTCATCGCTCCGATCGAGAGGGTCTCCACCAGCAGATCGAGACGCTCGATGCAGCAGAGCACCCGCGCCTCCAGGCGGTCCACCAGCTCCTCGACGGTGACACTGCGCAGCAGCGGGCTGCGGGGCATGACGCCGAACACCGGCAGCCCCAGCTGCTCCAGGGCCGGCACCACCTCGGCGCGCAGCCGCTCTACCGCATCGGGATCGACGGCGTTGAGCACCACCCCGGCCAGGCGCTCCTGAAGCACGTTGCGGGCCGCCAGCAGGGGATCGACACTGCGGCTGTCCTCCCAGAGGTGGACGAGCACCACGGGAGCCTCCAGCCCTTTGGCCAGCTGGGGCAGGCTGAGGCCGTAGAGAAGGCCCTCGCTGAGGGTGCCGGTGCCCTCCAGCAGGGTGAGGCCATCGGGGTAGGCAGCGAGCTGCTCCCGCAGGCGGGCGAAGCCCTCACCGGGCTCCAGGTCGCCGCTCAGCAGCCGCTCCTGGGCCGTGGACGCCTCCAGCAGGTGCAGGGAGGGCAACAGGTTCTCCTCCGGCAGGCCGAGGATGCTGCCGACGAAGCGCACGTCATCGTCGAGGCGGCCCGAGGTGGGTGGCTCTCCCTGCCGTGGTTGGCGCACGCTGGTGGCCAGAGGCTTGCCGTAGCGGACGGGGAATCCCTGTTGGGCCAGGGTCCGGGTCAGGCCGAGCACCAGGGCTGACTTGCCGCTGAAGGGATCACAGGATCCGATCAGCAGGGTGCTGCTCATGGAATGACCTCTGGGCTCGGCTCTGGGACGTCAATCTATGCGCCGGTGGGAGGCTCTCCCAGCAGCAGCCAGCGCCAGAAGGCCTCGGGCAGATCGCGCTGGGGATCACCGAAGGCCTGGGGGCCCTGCGCCTCCAGCAGGTCCATCAGCCAGCGCACCAGCTGATGGGTGGGCAGATCGAAGGAATAGCGCAGCTCCGGTGCTGCCGGGAAGCCGAGCTCACAGTGGCTGGTTTCCTGGGGGGCCAGCCCCGACCGCCAGCGCAGCAGGAACGGATGCTCCCCGTCCGGGCGCAACTGCCGTACCCCTTCGATCTCACCGATGGCCAGCAGGTCGAGGGCCTGAATCAGCCAGGCTTCCCGCAACACGCCGTCGCAGTAGGGGGCGTAGAGGGCCACCTGCCCGGCGTCATGGCTGGGGGTGGCGCCGAAGATCGAAAAACGGCCCAAGGGAGGCGGCTGCAGGGGATGGCCTGAATCAGGACGCTGGAAGCCAGCGAGAGCGGATGATTCCCATGGAAAGAATGCTCCATCCCGGACATCGCCGTGCCAGGTCAAGACCCTTCAGCCCCCGCGGTGTCGCCCTCCTTCCCGTCGGCACTGCTGCCCCTGCAGGGGAGAACCGTGGCGGTGACCGGTGCCAGTGGGGCTCTGGGCACAGCTCTGCTGCGCGCCTTGCACGGCCATGGGGCCGAGCTGATCGCTTACACCACCGCCTCTGAGCCGGTGGCTCTGCAGGACGGGGAGGGCAAGGCGATCCCCCTGCGCAGCGTGGTCTGGTGCTGCGGCCAGGAGCAGACGCTGGAGGCCAGCCTGCGCGATGTCGACATCCTGGTGATCAACCACGGGGTCAATGTTTATGGCGACCGCAGCGCCGCGGCGATCGAGCGCAGCCTGGAGGTGAACGCCCTCAGCGCCTGGCGCCTGCTGGAGCTGTTCTTAAGCCTGGCGGAGCGGCCCGCCGGAACCCCCTGCCGGGAGGTGTGGGTGAACACCTCGGAGGCGGAGCTGCTGCCGGCCCTCAGCCCGCTCTACGAGATCAGCAAGCGGCTGCTGGGCCAGCTGCTGAGCCTGCGGGCCCTCGACCACCAGGGGGAAAATCCCTGCCGGATCCGGCGGCTGGTGCTGGGCCCGTTCCGCTCCGCCCTCAATCCCTATGGCGTGATGAGCGCCGGCTTCGTGGCCGGCCAGGTGATCGCCCAGGCCCGCAGGGGCTTTGGCCTGATCATCGTGACCCCAAATCCGATCACCGTGGTCCTGGTGCCCCTGCAGATGGGGCTTAGGCACCTTTATGGGCGACTCTTCAGCCGGGCCGCCAGCTGAGGCTCGTGGGTGCCGGCGGAAGTGCTGGGCTCAGAAGTCGCGGTCGGTGAGGATCTCGCAGCCGTCGGAGGTGACCACGATCGTGTGCTCCCACTGGGCCGAGAGCGACCCATCCACGGTGACCACCGTCCACTGGTCGCGCAGGGTGCGGCACTTCTTGCTGCCGGCATTGAGGATCGGCTCGACAGCCCGGGTCATTCCGGCGCGGCGCTTGCGGTTGGGCAGGTCGTTGGTGCGGAAGCTGAACACCGACGGCTCCTCGTGCTGGTTGCGGCCCGCGCCATGGCCGGTGTAGTCCTCCACCACGCTGTAGCCATGGGCCTCGACGTGGTCCTGAACGGCGCCGGCGATGTCGAGCAGGGTGTTGCCCGCCTTGATCTTGCCGAGGCCGCACATCAGCGATTCCCGGGCCACGCGGCTGAGGCGGGTGGCGTCCTCGGAGCACTCACCCACGCAGATGCTCACGCAACTGTCGCCGTGGTAACCCTCGAAGTAAGCGCCGGTGTCGATCTTGACCAGATCACCCGCCTTGATCACCTGCTTGGCGCTGGGGATGCCGTGGACCACCTGGTTGTTGATGCTGGCGCAGATGCTGGCGGGAAAGCCGTGGTAGCCCTTGAAGCTGGGGGTGGCCCCCATGGAGCGGATGCGCTCTTCGGCGTGGCGGTCGAGGTGGGGCGTGGTCATGCCTGGAGCGGCCATCTCCATGATCTCGCGCAGCACCGTGGCCACGATGCGGCTGGCCTGG
>NZ_JAGQBY010000028.1:0-25334 GCF_024345875.1 Synechococcus sp. EJ6-Ellesmere | reverse complement strand
GGGGCCGCTCCCTGGCTTCCGAGCGCTGCTACGTGGTGGGGGAGCCGCCGCGGCAGGGGCTGATCCATGAACAGCCCGAGGGGGTGATCAAAACCGCCTGCGACTACACCTACATCGCTTCGATCTGGCCCCAGCTCGACTGGTATCTCGAAGGCGGCGACTTTTACGTGGGCGTGCAGACCAAGCGCGGCTGTCCGCACAACTGCTGCTACTGCGTGTACACCGTGGTGGAAGGCAAGGCGGTGCGGGTGAATCCGGTGGAGGAGGTGGTGGCGGAAATGCGCCAGCTCTACGACCGGGGCGTGCGCGGCTTCTGGTTCACCGATGCCCAGTTCATTCCGGCCCGCCGCTACATCGAAGACGCCAAACAGCTGCTGCGGGCGATCCTGGCGGCCGGCATGACCGACATCCGCTGGGCGGCCTACATCCGCGCCGACAACCTCGACGCCGAGCTGGCCGAGCTGATGGTGGAAACGGGCATGGACTACTTCGAGATCGGGATCACCTCCGGCAGCCAGGAGCTGGTGCGCAAGATGCGCATGGGCTACAACCTGCGCACCGTGCTGGAGAACTGCCGTCTGCTGGCCCGGGCCGGCTTCCGCGAGCATGTGTCGGTGAACTACTCCTTCAACGTCATCGACGAGCGCCCCGAAACGATCCGCCAGACCGTGGCCTATCACCGCGAACTGGAGCGCATCTTCGGGGCCGACAAGGTGGAGCCGGCCATCTTCTTCATCGGCCTGCAGCCCCACACCCACCTGGAGCAATACGGCTTCGACCAAGGGCTGATCGAGCCGGGCTACAACCCGATGAGCATGATGCCCTGGACGGCCCGCAAGCTGCTCTGGAACCCCGAGCCGATGGGCAGCGTCTTCGGCCGGATCTGCCTGGAGGCCTTCGAAACCAACCCGGGCGATTTCGGCCGCACCGTGATGGCGCTGCTCGAGCGCGACTACGGCATCGCTCCGTTGGAGGAGGCGCTGCATGCGCCGGTGGAGGGCCGCAAGGCCCTGGCCACAGCGGTGCGCTGATTGTGAGCTGAGCGCGCGCTCTCAGCTCGGTTCACCAGAAGCGCCGCCGCACCCAGAGCAGCCCGGCCAGGCCGGCCCAGCCCAGCAGGCCGCCGATCGGATTGGGATCGGCACCGCCCGGCCCGGCCAGCCAGAGCGGCACCGTGGGGTTGATCTGCAGCGGCCCGGCCAGCAGGGAAAACCAGCCCCCCACCAGGCCGCCGTGCAGACCGACGGCGCCCCAGAGGGAGCCGCCGTCGGCCCGCCGCTGCAGCCCCAGGGCCAGCCCCAGCAGCAGCAGGCCCACCAGCAAGCCCGCCATCGGCCCGAGGCCGAGGTTGAAGCGGGTGTGGGCCAGG
The DNA here is from genome assembly GCF_024345875.1 of Synechococcus sp. EJ6-Ellesmere. NCBI lineage: Bacteria > Bacillati > Cyanobacteriota > Cyanophyceae > Synechococcales > Synechococcaceae > Synechococcus > Synechococcus sp. EJ6-Ellesmere. The sequence continues at coordinate 23,965 of NZ_JAGQBY010000028.1, read as the reverse complement.
CTGAACACCGCCGCCTGGGCGATCAGGGCCCGCTGATCGGCCCGGGGCCCCCAGCCCAGGCGCTGGTTCAGCTCGCCCCAGAGCCAGCCCCGGAACACCAGCTCTTCGGCGAAGCCCACCCCGAGGATCAGCAACACGGCATTGACGATCTCGGCGGGGGTGAGTCCGCCGCTCCAGCGGGCCTGGCCGCTGAGGAGCAACACCCCCACCACGAAGAGGAGCAGCAGCAGGGCCTTGAGCAGTCCGCGCAGCAGCGAACGCAGGCCCACGCCCCAGCCCATGGCCACCCCAAGTGCGTGCCAGGGCCGGCGCTCCCTCCACACGGTGTTCAGGCGCAGCGGCAGGGTGAGCAGCAGCAGGGCGAAGGCCAGAGCCGTGCCCAGCAGGGCGACCTGATCGGGCCGCCAACCGCTGAGCAGGCCGGCTGCCGCAAAGGGTTGCAGCGTCAACCAGCCGAGGCCGTAGAGCAGCGGCAGATAGAGCAGGGTGCTGATCCAGCCCAGCCAGGCACGCCGGCGCACTCAGCTCTCCGGCTCGATCGTGCTGGAGAGGCCCTTGGCCTTGAGGGTTTCGCTGTAGAACTCGGCCGGCTCCAGATCACAGACGATCACCAGACCCACGCCGGTGTTGTGGGCCTCGAGCATCACGGCGATGGCGTCCTGCTCACTCAGGGAGGGCACCACCTGGCGCAGGGTGGTGACCACGTACTCCATCGAGTTGACGGGGTCGTTGTGCAGCAGCACCCGGTAGCGGGGCGAGGGCTTGCGCACCCGCTGCACCTCCTTCTCGATCACCGCGGCACCGCCGGGGCTGCGGGTCGGGGTCTCCGTGGCACGGATGGTGTCGCTCATGGCTGGGAGTCTGCCGCGGTTGTTGCGGTGTCTGGCTGGGGCAGCCTCTAGCATCCCAACTCTGAAGCCGAGCGCGGATGCGTCGTTACGCTTTCGTCGAGCAGCACAGCGAAGAGGATTGCGGCGCGGCCTGCCTGGCCATGATCGCCCGGCACTACGGCAAGAAGGTGTCCCCCCCCCCCGTGCCCACCAGCTGGCAAGTTGAGGCGGGGTGAATGGCGGCGCGGTCCACAATGGTGTCATGAACCGTTCCGCCGACTGGCTGCATTAGTAGGTGGTGGAAAAGGCTCCCAAGGTGCTGCATCTTCATCTGGGGCAGCAGGTGTGGGGCCATGGCCTGGGTCGCTCCTTCAGGGATCTGCCCTCCGAGGCCGTCGCTGCTTTGGCCGCGGCGGTGCCGCATCTTGAAGATCGGCTGCGCATTCTCGATGCGCTCTACATCCCCACCCGCTACCCCGATAGTCGTCCTGATGGAGCCCCCGTTGATCACTTTGGGCGTCTTCAGGGCGAAGATGCACGCTGCCATGCCTGTGCGCTCGTTGACGCAATCCGTACTGCGCTGGGCGGATCCTGAGCAGGTGCTGGCTCAGGCGAGCCGCTGGGCGAGCGAGCTGCGTGCCTGCCACCCTTCCCTGCAGGCGGTGGGCGTGTTCGGCAGTTACGGCCACCGCTGCCGGGCCCCAGAATCAGCGCCTGTGTCACTGGCCCCTCGATCAGCTGCCTCTCAGCTGCGACGCCTTGGTGCTGACCCCGGCTGAATTCGACCAGCTGATGGCCTCGGGCTCCCGCATGGCCCAGGAGCTGCAGCGGGATCTGCGCTGGATGTGAATCAGTCCGCCAGCGCCGCCCGCACCCGCCGCATCGCCTCGTCCACGTTCAGGCGGCTGTTGAAGGCCGAGAGGCGGAAGTAGCCCTCTCCCGCAGCTCCGAAGCCGCTGCCCGGGGTGCCCACCACATGGGCCTTGTTCAGGAGGTGGTCGAAGAAGCCCCAGGAATCCATCCCCTCGGGGGTTTTCAGCCACACATAGGGGGCCTGCTCACCGCCATACACCTGCAGGCCTGCAGAGGTGAGCTCCCGGCGGATGATCGCCGCGTTCTCCATGTAGAAGGCCACCAGGGCTTTCACCTGGGCCTGGCCCTCGGGGGAATACGTCGCCTCGGCGCCGCGCTGCACGATGTAGCTCACGCCGTTGAACTTGGTGCTCTGGCGGCGGTTCCACAGGGCCCAGAGTTCGGCCTTCTCCCCGCCTGCTGCTGTGCCCATCAGGCCGCGGGGCACCACCGTGAGCGCGCAGCGCGTGCCGGTGAAGCCGGCATTCTTGGAGAACGAGCGGAATTCGATCGCGCACTCCCGTGCCCCCTCGATCTCATAGATCGAGTGGGGCAGCTCGGGATCCTGGATGAAGGCCTCATAAGCCGCATCGAACAGGATCAGGGCGTCGTTGGCGCGGGCGTAGTCCACCCAGGCCTTGAGCTGCTCCTTGCTGGCCACCGCACCGGTGGGGTTGTTGGGAAAGCAGAGGTAGATCAGATCCACCGGCTCGCTGGGGATCTGGGCGCTGAAGCCGTTCTCGGCATTGATCGGTAAATAGGTGAGGCCGCCGTACTGGCCGCTCTTATCGGCCTCTCCGGTGCGGCCCGCCATCACGTTGCTGTCCACATACACCGGATACACCGGATCGGTCACAGCGATGCGGTTGTCCGGCCCGAGGATGTCGAGGATGTTGCTGCTGTCGCACTTGGAGCCGTCGGAAACGAAAATCTCCTCAGCGCTGATGGCACAGCCGCGGGCCTGGAAGTCGTTCGTCGCGATCGCCTCGCGCAGCCACAGGTAGCCCTGCTCCGGGCCGTAGCCGTGGAAGCCTTCCGGGGTTCCCATCGCGTCGATGGCCGTTTTCATCGCCTCACGGCAGGCCTCCGGCAGCGGTTCGGTCACATCGCCGATCCCCAACCGGATGATCGGGGCCTCAGGGTTGGCCTCGCTGAAGGCCTTCACCCGCCGGGCGATCTCCGGGAACAGGTAGCCCGCTTTGAGCTTGAGATAGTTGCCGTTGATCTGAACCACTGCTCCGGCTGGCGCTGGTGTTGGGGGCATCTTCCTATGCGGAGGGCTGCGCTCGATACGATCAGCCCACGCCCGTGACCGTGCCGCCGTGACCGTCGACCACGCGCCCATGGCGTTCGAGCAGCTGGTCGACCGCAGCGTGGCGAAGCCGGGCCGCTACCTCGGCAACGAGCTGGGCGTCGAGCCCCGCGACTGGCCGGCGGCCGCTGTGCGCTGGGCCCTCACCTACCCCGAGCTGTACGAGGTGGGCGCCAGCAACCTCGGCCACATCATTCTCTATTCGATCCTCAACGCCGTTCCCGGCCAGCTCTGCGACCGGGCCTACCTGCCGGCGCCTGATCTGGCCGCACGCCTGCGCGAGCGGCAGCAGGCCCTGTTCGCGGTGGAGAGCCGCCGGCCCCTGCCCGCCTTCGACATCCTCGGCTTCAGCCTCAGCTACGAGCTGGGGGCCACCAACATCCTCGAGATGCTGGATCTGGCGCGGGTGCCGATCCATGCCGCTGAACGGGGCGACCTGCCCCTGGATGATCCCGCCGCTCCGCCGCTGATCTTCGCCGGTGGCCCCACCGCCACCAGCAACCCGGAGCCCTTCGCCGCCTTCTTCGATTTCATCGCCCTCGGCGACGGCGAGGAGCTGCTGCCGGAGATCGGTCTGGTGGTGTCGGAAGCCAAGGCGGCCGGCCTCAGCCGCTCCGCCCTGCTGCGGGACCTGGCCCAGGTCCCCGGGGTCTACGTGCCCTCGCTCTATGGCCCGGGGCCCGATGGCATCAGCCTGGTGCCGCTGGTGCCCGAGGCGCCGCAGCGGGTGCTGCGCCGGGTGGCCACGCCGATGCCCCACTACGGCATGGGTCTGGTGCCCCACATCGAAACCGTCCACGACCGGCTCACGATCGAGATCCGCCGTGGCTGCACCCGCGGCTGCCCTTTCTCCCACCCCGGCATGCCCCCCCGCCCCGCCCGTGATGTGGAGCCCGAGGCGGTGATCGAAGCGGTGGAAACGGGGATGGAGCGCACCGGTTACAGCGACTTCTCCCTGCTCTCGCTCAGCTGCTCCGACTACCTGGCCCTGCCGGCGGTGGGGGTGGAGCTGCGCAACCGCCTGGCCGATCAGAACGTGAGCCTCACCCTGCCCAGCCAGCGGGTGGACCGCTTCGACGACAACATCGCCCACATCCTCGGCGGCCCCCGCAAGGCCGGGCTCACCTTCGCCCCGGAGGCCGGCAGCCAGCGCCTGCGCGACATCGTCAACAAGGGCCTCACCGACGCCGAGCTGCTGCGGGGCATCCGCACGGCCATGGAGAGCGGGTACCGCCGGGTCAAGCTCTATTTCATGATCGGCCTGCCGGGTGAAACCGATGCAGATGTGCTCGGCATCGCCGACACCTGCCGCTCGTTGCAGCAGCAGTGCCGTGATCTGGGCCGGCTGGAGCTGAATCTCACGATCAGCAACTTCACCCCCAAGCCCCACACCCCCTTCCAGTGGCACAGCGTGTCCACATCGGAGTTCCGGCGGCGCCAGGAGCTGCTGCGCCGGGAGCTGCGCACGCTCAGGGGCCTCAAGACGAACCTCACCGATCCGCGCCTCTCGGCGATGGAGGACTTCGTGGGGCGCGGTGACCGCCGCCTGGCGCCGGTGATCGAGGCCGCCTGGCGCGCCGGTGCCGGCCTCGATGCCTGGTTCGAGACGATCGAGGCCACCCACGCCGCCTGGACCGGAGCGATCGAGGCCGCGGGGCTGGGCGGCCGCTACCGGGCCCTGGAGATGGGCGACTGGGGCGCCACCGAAGCCCTCGGGCCCGAAGACCTGGCGGCCTTCTGCGCCCAGCCCCTCCCCTGGGATCACATCGACACCGGTGTCGACAAGACCTGGCTGGCGGAGGATCTGCAGAAGGCCCTCGCCGCGGTGGTGGTGCCCGATTGCTCCTTCGACGGCTGCAGCAGTTGCGGCGTCTGCGGGCCGGAGTTCGGCCACAACGTGGTGGTGGAGGCGCCGCCGATCCCCGTGCAGCAACCCACCCGCGCTCCTGCCAGTGAACGGCTGCAGCGGCTGCGTTTCGGCTTCAGCAAAACCGGTTCCCTTGCCCTGCTCAGCCACCTTGATCTGGTGCGGCTGATGGAGCGGGCCCTGCGCCGCAGCGGCCTGCCCGTGAGCTTCAGCGGCGGCTTTCATCCGCTGCCCCGCCTGCAGTTCGCCCTGGCACTGCCCCTGGGGGTGGAGGCTCACGGTGAGTGGTTTGACCTGGAGTTCAGCGGCAGCGTTGAGCCCTCCTTCGCCCTGGAGCGGTTGCAGGCCACCCTGCCCGAGGGGCTGCTGCTGGCAGGGGCGGAGGAGGTGCCGGTCCGTGCCCCGAGCCTGTCCCAGGAGCTGGAGGGGGCCGAGTGGAGTGTCGAGCTGGTGGCCGGCGCCCCGGGCCCGGGCGCCGCAGCCTGGGGACCTGCCCTGGAGAGCCTGCTCCAAGCGGCTGAACTCCCCTGGAGCGACACCGACAAGAAGGGGCGGCCACGCCAACGGGACTGCCGCCCTCTGCTCGAGGAGCTCAGCCTCGTTGCCGCAGGGGATGAGTCCTGCCGCTTCCACCTCGGGGCCCGCATCGATGCCCAGGGGCGGAGCCTGCGCCCGCAGCAGGTCTGCTTCTGGCTGCAGGAGCGGCTGGGGTGCCCAGTGGAGCTGGGGCGGGTGAGCCGCGACCGGCTGCGGCTTCGTCCAGCGGAACCAGGGACCCAGGGAGAGCCGTGCTAGCGTCGCTTGAAGACGGCAGATCCGTCTGTAGCTTTCATCCTGCAGACGACGTCCTACGGCACCTTGTTCTGTAGGACCTGTTCCGCGCTATGGCCGGCCTCTCTCCGGCAGCATCGCCGCGAATGGAGGTTGATCCTCCTGAGGATGCTCCTCAAAAGGTTTTTCTCCTCCGTCTTCTTTCCGCTGGTCCAGCAGTCGAGCAGCTTTGCGGCGCGCTCTGTCCAGCGGGTTCGTGCTTCAGGGATTCACTCCCATCCATGGCAGGGCTCCACAGAGCCACCCCCTATCCTCCATGCCCCAGCAGATCGTCATCGCGGAGCAACTGCGAATCGCCGCGGTGCTCAACGACGAACGTGTTGATGAACTGGTCGTAGCCCAGGGTCGCTATCAGATTGGCGACGTCTATCTCGGCCGGGTCGAGAATGTTCTCCCAGGGATTGATGCCGCTTTCGTCAACATCGGCGAAAGTGAGAAGAATGGCTTCATTCATGTCACTGATCTTGGCCCCCTGCGCCTGAGAAAAGGGGCTGCCGGCATCACCGAACTGCTTGAGCCCCGCCAGAAGGTGCTCGTTCAGGTGATGAAGGAGCCCACCGGCACCAAGGGCCCTCGCCTCACCGGCAACCTCACCCTCCCCGGCCGCTTCCTCGTGCTGCAACCCCAGGGCCAGGGGGTGAGCATTTCCCGGCGGATCAGCGGCGAGAACGAACGCAACCGCCTCAGGGCCCTCGGGGTGCTGATCAAGCCCCCTGGCGCCGGCCTGCTGGTGCGCACCGAAGCCGAGGGTGTCAGTGAAGATCAGCTGATCGACGACCTCGAGACCCTGCTCAGGCAGTGGGAGGGGATTCAGGAGGCCGCTGAGACGGCCACCCCTCCGGTGCTGCTCAACCGCGACGAGGACTTCATTCACCGGGTCCTGCGCGACCTCTACAGCCCCGAGGTCTGGCGGGTGGTGGTGGACACCCCCGCCGCTGTGGCCCGGGTGAATGCCTTCCTCGGCTCCGATCAGGCCAATCTGCTGGTGGAGCACCACGGCGACGGCACCGATGTGCTCGAGCACTACAGGGTGAACGCCGCCATCCGTGATGCCCTCAAGCCACGGGTGGATCTGCCCTCCGGCGGTTACGTGATCATCGAGCCCACCGAGGCCCTCACGGTGATCGATGTCAACTCCGGTTCCTTCACCCGCTCCGCCAGTTCGCGTGAAACGGTGCTCTGGACCAACTGTGAAGCTGCCGCTGAGATTGCTCGTCAACTCAAGCTGCGCAACATCGGTGGGGTGGTGATCATCGACTTCATCGACATGGAGTCGCGCCGTGATCAGTTGATGCTGCTGGAGCATTTCACCCAATCGGTGCAGGACGACGCGGCCCGCCCTCAGATCGCTCAGCTCACCGAGCTGGGTCTGGTGGAACTGACTCGCAAGCGCCAGGGCCAGAACATCTACGAACTGTTCGGTCGCGCCTGCCCCAGCTGCGGTGGCCTCGGCCATGTGGCTGTGCTTCCGGGCAAGGACACCCTCCAGCCCCTGGCCACCGTCACGGGCCTGGTGCGCTCGGCTGCCTCGGCCCGGGCGGAAGTGCCCAGCCCCAACGGTGCCGAACCCAGCACAACGGGCCGCCGCCGGGGTGGCCGCGGCGGTCGCGGCGGCCGTGGCGCCAGCGAAGCCACAGAAACTGCCGCTGTGACCAGCTTCGTTGCCGACACCCAGGACGTTGCCCCTGCCAGTGGGCCTGAGCCGGGCGATGGCGGTACTGCGGATCACGCTGGTGGGGGCAACCTCAGCCGCCGCCAGGATCCTGATCTGGTGGCCGTGCCGATGGACGCCGACCAGGAACTCGTCTACGGCTGGATGGGCTTCAGCCCTGCCCTGCTGCTGGATCCTCCCCCCACTGGGGAGAATCTGGTGGTGCGCGTCGTGCGGCCCGGTGAAGACGCCGATTCGGTCCTTGAGGCAGCCCGTCAGCAGCTGGCGGCCTCCGGCTCCCGCCGTCGCCGCCGCGGCGGCCGTGGTGGCAGTGGAGCCGACGCCGCCTCCTCCAGCCCCCGCTCCACCGGGGAGGTCACAACTCCCCGCCGGGAGATCGAGCCCCCCAGCCGTTACCGCCAGGACAGCCCGGACGACGACGGTCAGGCGACGCTGGTGGAGATCACCCCCTTGCCCGAGGCCTTCGGCGAGGCCGAGGAGGCTCCGATGACCACCGTGATCGAGTCCACGGTGCTGCACATTCCCGTATCCCAGGTGTCTTCGCCCGTGTCGGGGCGGGTTGGGCGCTCCCAGCCCAGGGGCCGCCAACAACCACTGCGCTCGGACGGCGGAGCCGTCGCCGTGGCGGAAGCCCCCAGCGAGGCTCCCCCCACGCCGCTGGTGGAGGAAAGCGATCCCGGCGCTGAGCCCCGCCGCCGCCGCCGCCGCTCCTCCGCCAGCGTCTGAGTGACCCACCGGGTCCTCGCCGGTGTGGATGAAGTGGGCCGCGGTTGCCTGTTCGGCCCGGTCTTTGCCGCCGCTGTGGTCTTGCCGGCCCAGGCGGCGGCACCCCTGGCGGCCGCTGGTCTGACCGACAGCAAGGCCCTGCGGCCTCGCCATCGCCAGCGGCTGGTGCCGCTGATCACCGCCCAGGCGGAGGCCTGGGCCCTCGGTCAGGCCTCCGCCGCCGACATCGACCGCATCGGCATCCGGGCCGCCACGGAGAAGGCCATGGTCAGGGCCCTGCAGCGCCTCCCCCAGGCGCCTGCCCTGGTGGTGGTTGACGGTGTCCTCCCGCTGCGGCTGTGGCCGGGCCGGCAGCGCACCCTGGTGCATGGCGATCGCCTTTGCCTGGCGATCGCAGCCGCCAGCGTGCTGGCCAAGCAGGCCCGCGATGCCCTGATCGCGCGCCTGGCGGAGGGCTTCCCCGGTTATGGCCTTGAGCGTCATGCCGGCTACGGCACCGCCCTTCACCGGGAGGCGCTGATCCGTCTTGGCCCAAGTCGTCTGCACCGCCTCAGCTTCCTGGGCAGGGTGCTCAGCGGTCCTCGCGCCAGCGGCTGAAATCCTTCAGAAGCTGCTGGCTCACCCGGGTGCGGATGCCCAGCAGGACACCACCCAGCAGGGAGCGGCCGGTGGCTTCGAGCACCCGGGGTGCAATCAGGCGCAGCATCGGTGGCCGGCTCACGCTCACGGCCATCTGGGCCTCCCCCTCCAGCCCCTGGTCGCCCACCTCCAGCCAGGAGGTCAGATTCAGCTGGAAGTCGTCCACCAGGCCAAGCCCCTCCAGGTGACACTCCACCGCTTCGAGCTCCAGGCGTCCGGGCCGCCGCTGGGCGCGCAGCTGCACCACCGGCTTGACCTGAAGTTGGAACACCTGCAGCCGCGTCACGTCGTAGCGGTAGTGCCCCGGTCCGAGGCGGGTCAGCTGGCTGGGATCGAGCAGGGCCTGAATCACTCTCTCCTCGTCGTCGAGGTAGGACACCAGCTCCCCGGCCCGCTCGTCGATCGCGAGGCTGAGCTGCTGGCTGGCGCTGAAGGCCAGGGTCATCGCCTCGTCTCGGTGGCCGGGGGGGGATGATCTTATCGACCGCTGTTTCACCCCTTCACCATGCGTGTTGCCTTCCTCGGCCCTGCCGGCACCTACGGCGAGCAGGCGACGCGGCAGCTGGCGGCCCTCGAGGGGATCGACGCGCCGGAGTTGCTGGCACAGAGCGGCATCCGCTCAGTGGTCAAGGCCCTGGCGGAGGGCCGCTGCGATGCCGCCGTGGTGCCCGTGGAGAACTCCGTCGAAGGAGGGGTGACCGCTTGCCTCGATGGCCTCTGGGAGCACCCCGACCTGCGCATCCGTCGCGGTCTGGTCTTGCCGATCCGCCATGCCCTGCTGGGTTCCGGGCCGATCGAGCGGGTCAGTGAAGTGCTCTCCCATCCCCAGGCCCTGGCCCAGTGCAGCCTCTGGCTGAGCGAAAATCTCAGTGAAGCCCTGCAGCTGCCCACCAGCTCCACCGCCGAAGCGGCCCGTTTGGTGGCCGGCAGCCGCTTCCGCGCGGCGGTGGCCTCACCCCGGGCCGCGAAGGAGCATGGGCTCGAGGTGCTGGCCTACCCCATCAACGATGTGCCCGGCAACTGCACCCGTTTCCTGATGCTGCAACGGCAGGTGGAGAGCCAGACGGAAGCGGCCACGCTCTGCAGCCTGGCCTTCTCGCTGCGCAGCAACAGCCCCGGTGCTCTGCTGGAGGCCCTCAGCTGCTTCGCTCGGCTGGGGCTCAACATGAGCCGGATCGAATCCCGCCCCTCCAAACGCGAGATGGGCGAGTACATCTTCTTCGTGGATCTGGAGATGCCAGCCGACCCCCGGCTGCTGGAGGAAGCGATCGAAGCCCTGCGCGGCCACTGCCAGCACCTGGCCCTGTTCGGGACCTACCCGCTCACCAACCTGTCCGAGGAGCCGTAGCGGAACACCCCGAAGCGCATCATCCCGGTGCTGAACGCCCAGTGCATCAGCAGGAGCGTGGGCGCTTCCCTCAACCCCTGCAGCACGGCTGCTGGTCCCAGGCTGAGGATGGCGCCGGGGCGGCGCACCCCTTCGAGAATGGAGTCGATCCAGGAGGGCAGGGTGGCCTCACTCCAGTCGGCGGTCTCCACGGCACAGGCCCGCCGATGGGGGCTGGCTTCCAGGTTGCGGCGGAAGGAGGGGATGGAGGCAAATTCCGGATGGGCCCACTGGTGCAGCAGCTGATCCATCACACAGCGCGCCAGCCCGTTGAGCTCGCCGTCGGCGGGATCGCGCCGATTCCAGTCGGCCACCACCAGCTGCCCTGCCGGGGCCAGGACCCGCAGCAGTTCATCGGCATAGCGCTGCTTGTCGGGCATGTGCGGCCCCGCTTCCACGCTCCACACGGCCTGGACGCTGCCGTCCTCCAGCTCCAGAGCCAGGGCGTCCATCACTGCGAAGCGGCAGGAGAGCCCGGAGGGCGTGAGCTGGCGGGCCCGCTCCACCTGGGCTGGGCTGATGCTGATGCCCAGCACGTCGAAGCCGTAGTCGCGGGCGAGGATGCGGGCGCTGCCGCCGATGCCGCAACCCACATCCAGCAGCCGGGTGCCGGGGGGTAGCTGGTCGAGGCCCGACCAGCGCACCAGCTCATGCACGAACTCTTCCTTGGCGGCCCTGAAATCGCGGGTCACCGGGGGGTTGCCGTAGTGCCCGAGGTGAACGTGCTCACCCCAGAGGTTTTCCAGCAGCCGATCACCGGTCCAGCGGTCGTAGGCCTCAGCCACGGTGGCCGTGCTCTGGAAGCGGCGGTCACGGCGCTGCCATTCCCGCACCAGGGCAAGACTGAGCAGACCGGCTCCGGCGCCGATGGCCAGAGGCGGCAGCCAGGTTGGCAGCGGCATCAGGAGGGTTCCTGCCTGGGTTCCCCTAGGTCCTTGAAGGTGTCCTTCAGGACCGTGCGGGCCGCCAGCTGCCGCCGGGTCTGATCGAGCAACGCGAATTCCTGGCGCAGGCGTTCGGAGGTGTCGGTGAGCTCCAGCAAAGCCTGCTGATGGTCGGCCACAGGCCCCCCCAGGTGGGAGCCGATCCAGAAGGACAACTCACGCGGTAGATCGGGCAGATCAGCTGGAAGGGTGGTCGGCTTGCCGATCAGTTTGCCGGTGAGATCCACCACATCCCGCAGGGCCTGGGTGACCTGGTGCCCCAGATCCTGGAGCACATCATGACTGGTGCTGGGATCGTCCTCGATCCAGCTGACCATGGCCACACGGAAAGGGGCTTCGCGCACCACTTCGAGCACGCGAAATCGCTGCTGGCCCAGGGTGACGATGTTGCTGCGATCGTCGTCCTGGGTCTGGCATTGAAGAATTTCAGCGCAACAGCCCACCTGGGCCATCTCCTGCTGATTCGGGTCCCAGCGCACCACGCCGAAACGACGGTCGGTTTCGAGCACCGTTCGCAACATCATGCGATAACGGGGCTCAAAGATATGCAGGGGCAAGACTTCCTGCGGGAACAGCACCACATCCGGCAGGGGGAAGAGTGGGAGTTCCCTCACGGCCAGATCACTCACGGAAGGTCGGCGGGGCGGCAATGGGTGGTCAGGGCTTTGGTCAGTGGGGCAGTGGGGCTGCTTTGGGCGCCTGAACGCTGAAGTCAGTCTAGAAAAAAAAGACCCACCGGGAGGGTGGGTCCAGGAATTCGTCGCGTCGAGGCGGCCGCTGGCTCAGAGCTTCACTTCGATGTCGACGCCGCTGGGCAGATCGAGCTTCATCAGCGCGTCGATCGTCTTGGCGGTGGGGCTGTAGATGTCGATGATGCGGCGGTGGGTGCGGGTCTCGAAGTGCTCACGGGAATCTTTGTCCACGTGGGGCGAGCGCAGCACGCAATAAATCTTGCGTTTGGTGGGCAGGGGGATCGGACCGATGGCCGTGGCGGCGGTGTGATCGGCTGTTTCGATGATCTTTTCGCAGGACAGATCCAGCATGCGGCGATCAAACGCCTTGAGACGGATGCGGATCTTCTGCTGGGCGATGGCGGCTGACATGGCAGGACTCGTGGGGACGCAGGCCTTGGTGGAGACCGCGGCCGAAGAACAGGGGAAGAGGTGAAGGAATGCAGGGAATAAGGCCGGCCGGGGCCATGCTCATTCCCGCCGAAGACAACCGAAGCCGGTTGGGGACAACTTGTCGAGGTGCGTGACGAGGGGCTGATCCAATGATGGAGTCAGCCCCTGACTCAAGGGAAACGGCTGAGCTCAGCCGTTTCAGCTTCAGGCGACGATCTTGGAGACCACGCCGGCACCGATGGTGCGGCCGCCTTCGCGGATGGCGAAGCGCATGCCCTGCTCAATGGCCACCGGGCAGATCAGCTCGGCAGACATCTTGATGCGGTCACCGGGCATCACCATCTCCACGTTGGTGCCGTCGTCGGCGGTGAAGGCGGTGATCTGACCGGTCACATCCGTGGTGCGGATGTAGAACTGGGGCCTGTAGCCAGCGAAGAAGGGAGTGTGGCGACCGCCTTCTTCTTTCTTGAGGACGTAGACCTCACCTTCGAACTTGGTGTGGGGCTTGATCGAGTTCGGCTTGACCAGCACCATGCCGCGCTCGATGTCTTCCTTCTGCACACCGCGCAGGAGCAGGCCGACGTTGTCTCCGGCCATGCCCTCGTCGAGCAGCTTGCGGAACATTTCCACGCCGGTGACGGTGGTTTCGCGGGTGTCCTTGATGCCCACGATCTGGACGGTTTCGCCCACTTTCACCTTGCCACGCTCGATCCGGCCGGTGGCCACGGTGCCACGACCGGTGATCGAGAAGACGTCTTCGACAGCCATCAGGAAGGGCTTGTCGATCTCACGCTCAGGCTCGGGGATCGACTCGTCGACCGCATCCATGAGATCGAGGATCTTGTCGACCCACTCGTTCTCGCCGCGGATGCCCTTGCCGCCGCCCTGGATGTGCTCGAGGGCCTTGAGGGCGGAACCGGCGATGATGGGGATGTCATCACCAGGGAAGTCGTAGCTGCTGAGCAGCTCACGCATTTCCAGTTCGACGAGCTCGAGGATTTCCTCGTCGTCGACCATGTCCTTCTTGTTGAGGAACACCACCAGGGCGGGAACGCCCACCTGCTTGGCCAGCAGGATATGTTCCTTGGTCTGGGCCATCGGGCCGTCGGTGGCGGCCACCACCAGGATGGCGCCGTCCATCTGGGCGGCACCGGTGATCATGTTCTTGACGTAGGCCGCGTGACCCTGGCAGTCGACGTGGGCGTAGTGGCGGTTTTCTGTTTCGTACTCGACGTGGGCCGTGTTGGTCGCGAGGCCCCGCTCCTTCTCTTCAGGAGCACCATCGATGTCGTCGTAGGCCTGGGCCTTGGCCTGGCCAAGGGAAGCCAGCACGTTGGTGATGGCGGCAGTGAGGGTGGTCTTGCCGTGGTCGACGTGGCCGATGGTGCCGATGTTGACGTGAGGTTTGTTCCTCTGAAACTTCTCGCGAGCCATTGAAGGAAAGAATCGGGGGGTGTGGTTAGGGTTGAGAGATCAGGAATTGCCCTGATTCTTGGCGATGATGGCCTCAGCAACATTGCGAGGAACTTCCTCGTAATGGCTGAACTCCATCGAGAAAATACCCCGACCCTGGGTCATGGATCGGAGTTGAGTGGCGTAGCCGAACATTTCGGCCAGGGGCACCTTGGACTGGACTTTAGACTGTCCGTTGTCGATGGACTGCCCTTCGACCTGTCCGCGACGGGAAGACAGGTCGCCGATGACCGAACCGAGGAAATCCTCGGGGATCTCGACTTCCACCTTCATCATCGGCTCAAGAAGTACGGGATTGCACTTCTTGACGCCGTCTTTGAAGGCCATGGAGCCGGCAATCTTGAACGCCATTTCGGAGGAGTCCACATCGTGGTAGGACCCATCGACCATGGTGACCTTGATGTCGATCATTGGGAAGCCTGCAATCACGCCGGACTGACAGGTCTCCTTCATGCCGTTCTCGGCTGGTCCGATGTACTCCTTGGGCACGATGCCGCCAACAATCTTGTTGACGAATTCAAAGCCGGAACCGGGTTCACCGGGTTCCATCTCGATCACCACGTGCCCGTACTGGCCTTTGCCACCGGTCTGTCTGGCGAACTTACCTTCACCCTTGGCTCTGGCGCGGATGGTTTCGCGATAGGACACCTGTGGTGCGCCGATGTTGGCTTCCACCTTGAATTCGCGCAGCATCCGGTCCACCAGGATCTCCAGGTGCAGCTCGCCCATGCCGGCGATCACAGTCTGACTGGTTTCCGGATCGGTGGACACCCGGAATGTTGGGTCCTCTTCCGAGAGCGATTGAAGGGCCTTGGAGAGCTTCTCCATATCTCCCTTGGTTTTGGGCTCCACCGCCACGGAAATCACCGGTTCAGGGATGAACAGGGATTCCAGGATGATCGGGTCGCTTTCCACACAGAGGGTGTCCCCGGTGGTGGTGTCCTTGAGGCCGAGCACGGCGCCGAGATCACCGGCACGCAGCTCGTCCACCTCCTCACGGTCGTCGGCTTTGAGCAGAATCAGGCGGGAGATGCGCTCTTTCTTGTCCTTGGTGCTGTTGAGCACGTAGCTGCCCTTCTGCAGTACCCCGGAGTACATGCGCACAAAGGTGAGCTTGCCGTAGGGATCGGCCATGACCTTGAACGCCAGGGCGCTGAAGGGGGCGCTGTCGTCGCAGGGACGGTTCGATTCGGTGCCGACGGGGAGCAGGCCGGTGATCGGCGGCACGTCAATTGGGGCGGGCAGGTAATCCACCACGGCATCCAGCACCAACTGGACGCCCTTGTTCTTGAAGGCCGAACCGCAGAGCATCGGCACCAGACCATGCTTGACCACGCCAGTGCGAATGCCCTTGATCAGCTGCTCCTGGGTGAGTTCACCATTCTCCAGGTAGGCCTCGAGCAACTCTTCGTCGGTTTCGGCTACCGATTCCATCAACTTGCCGCGCCACTCGGCGGCTTCCTCCTTCATGTTCTCGGGGATCTCGCCTTCGAGGATGTCGGTGCCGAGATCGTTGGTGTAGAGAATCGCCTTCTCCCGCACCAGGTCAATGATGCCCTTGAGTTCTCCTTCAGCGCCGATGGGCAGCTGCAGCGGAACGGCATTGGCCTTGAGGCGGTCCTTGATCTGGTCGTAAACCTTGAGGAAGTTCGCGCCGGTGCGGTCCATCTTGTTGACGAACACGATCCGGGGTACGTTGTAGCGATCGGCTTGGCGCCACACCGTTTCGGACTGGGGCTGCACGCCACCGACCGCACAGAAGACGGCCACGACGCCATCAAGCACCCGCATTGAGCGCTCCACCTCAATGGTGAAATCGACGTGCCCGGGGGTGTCGATGATGTTAATGCGGTGATCCTTCCAGCTGGTGGAGATGGCCGCTGCCGTGATGGTGATGCCGCGCTCGCGCTCCTGCTCCATCCAGTCGGTTACGGCGGCGCCATCATGCACCTCGCCCATTTTGTGGACCACCCCTGAATAGAACAGGATCCGTTCGGTTGTGGTGGTCTTGCCCGCGTCGATATGGGCTGCAATGCCGATATTTCTGACGCGGTCCAGGGGATAGGCGCGGGCCACGGGGAAGGTCTCCGGTGTTTGATCGACGAATTTTGCGGGCGCAAGCTTAAAGGTTGACCTGATCTGACTGAAGGCGCCCGCCGTTCAGCCAGGAAAGGGTGCTCAGTAGCGGTAGTGAGCGAAGGCCTTGTTCGCCTCGGCCATCTTGTGGGTTTCTTCGCGCTTGCGCACGGCACTGCCGGCTTCGTTGGCGGCGTCCATCAGTTCACCGGCCAGCTTCTGGGCCATGCTGCGGCCGTTGCGGGCCCTGGAAAAGTTGACCAGCCAGCGCAGGGCCATGGCGGTGCCGCGTTCCTGCCGCACCTCCATGGGCACCTGGTAAGTGGCGCCGCCCACCCGGCGTGCACGAACCTCCACCAGCGGCGTGGCGTTGCGCACGGCCGTTTCGAACACTTCCAGGGGGTCAGTGCCGGTGCGGTCGTTGATCAGCCCGAAGGCGTCGGAGAGGATCCGCTGAGCGGTGGACTTCTTGCCGTGCTTCATCAGGCGCGCCACGACCATCGAGGCCAGGCGGCTGTTGAACTGGGGGTCAGGAAGGACTGGGCGCTTCTCAGCAGCGTTGCGGCGGGACATAAACCTGAGGGGATCGGCGGTGCGAGGGAGGTGGGATGACGGAAATCAGGCCTTGAAGGTCAGCCCTTGGGGGTCTTGGCGCCGTACTTGGAGCGGCTCTGGCGGCGATCCTTCACACCAGAAGTGTCGAGGGTGCCGCGGATGATGTGGTAACGGACGCCCGGGAGGTCCTTGACGCGGCCTCCACGGATCAGCACCACGGAGTGCTCCTGGAGGTTGTGGCCGATCCCGGGGATGTAGGCCGTGACTTCGAAGCCTGAGGTGAGACGCACGCGGGCCACTTTTCGAAGGGCCGAATTCGGCTTCTTCGGAGTGGAGGTGTACACGCGGGTGCAGACCCCACGGCGCTCTGGGCATCCGCGCAGAGCCGGGGACTTGGTCTTGCGGGTGAGGTGCTGCCGCTCGGTGCGGATCAGCTGCTGAATCGTGGGCATCGAGGGCCGGAGAATTAGGCCGGACGTCCGACCGTTTCGACAATCCGTCACCTTACTTTGTCGTGGTCCCCCCAGGGCCTGTGCGGCTGAAGGCGGCTCCGCAGGCACAGCAGCTCACTCCCTCGCTGGAGCGGATCAGGAAGCCCCCACCGCTGAGATCCCCGCGGTAATCGAGGCTCAGCCCCGCCAGGAGTGGAACCTGGGCAGACGGGGAGTGCAGGGTGATGCCATCGGCCCTGGCCACGGGAACCCCGGCGAGATGGCCCGGACGAATCCGGATCACCCAGTTCTCGCAGCCCCCCTGCACCAGGTCGAGGTGCATCAGGCCGGGGGTACCGGCCACGGCGGCCTGGCGGCCCAGCTCGGCCGCCGCCGCAGAAGACAGGCGCAGGCTCAGACCCTTGGGCATGGGGCGGTGGTGCTCGTTGGCGGCAGAAGCAGGTTCCAGCTTGCCAGGGCTGGAGCCTGTGCGGTTCAGCTTCCGGCCCTCTCGTCCCCCTGGGCCCGCTCGCTTCGGGGCACCAGACCGAGGCCGTTATGGATGGAGGCGGCCACTCCCCGGCCCCGCACCGTCTGGGTGTTGCCCACGAACAGTCCGGTGGAGCTGCCGCCATCGAGGTTGAGGGCCTCGCGCAGTCCCAGTTGCCGCAGCAGGGTGGCCGTTTCGCCCAGGGTCGGCCCGGCGTGATCCACCCCCTGCAGTGTCAGCAACCAGATCTGACGGCCATCGCTGCCGATCACGGTGCGCGGGGCGCCTTGTCCCTGGAAAGCGCTGCTGAAGCCTTCGGCCGTGCCGTTGAGGACGACCCGACCACCCAGAAGCAGAAGGGGGCCGCCCCCCATCACGTAGGCCTGCTGGCCGAGCGGGTCGCTGGATTGGCTGGAGAGCGTCAGCCGGCTGGCCTCGGGCCAGGGGGGCATCACACCGGCCCTGCCAACCACCAGGGTGTCCTCGCGACCCAGGGGAATGCCCCGTTGCAGTTGGGCGCCGTTGAGCCGCTGCAGCACCACCCCGTCCCGGATCAGCACCCCCGATTCGTTGCCGCTGAGGGCCTGGTAGCCGGCCCCCCAGTCGGCGGTGTATCGAGCCAGGCCACGCTGCACGTAACCACTGTTCAGGCTCGAAAGCGGCCAGCGCTGCCCCCGCTCATCGATCAGCTGCTCCTGCAGGGCCAGCCGGCCGAAACTGGGCAGGCCTCCGGGCTGCCAGCCGATGGCGCCGCGGTTGAGGATCGGTCCGGAGAGCCAGCGCCCCTCGGCCTTGAGGGCCCCCAGCGGCAGGCGCCGGATGCGGTTGAAGTAGCCGCCGTTGATGGCCACCAGGGCCTGCTCGCGCTGGGCCAGGGCCGTGAGAGAAGTCAGCCCCTGCATTCCGTCGGGGCGGGTGAGCAGCCGCAGATCGAGGGGACTCTGCTGAGGATCGAATCGGACGCTGCTGATCAGCATCCGCCGCGATCCCACCGGCAGCACCTGGCGATTGATGCTGACGCTGCGATTGAGCAGGGCCTGCAGCCGGGGGTCGAGGGGCGGCACGGCCGGGGCCGTCGCCGTTGCTCCCCCGGCTGCCGGCCCTGGAGGGATGGCGAACACCACCCGGTCGGGCCCCCCGAGGGTCAACACCCGGCCACCACCGCTCGGGCGCAACAGCAGCCCCTCCCGGCTGGCGCTGACTGCCACCCCAAGTGCCTGCAGTTGAGAGCGCTGGTTGGCGGTGCTGCGCAGGCCCAGCAGGATCTGACCAGACTCCTGGCGGACCACGCCCGCCCCATTGAGATCCAGCACCACCTGGCGATCGGGTCCTGGGGGTGAGGCCCTCACCCGCACCAGGCCGGGCAGGGGCATCTCCAGAAGCAGGCGGTCTCCGTCGCTCTGAATGCGGACCCCAGCGGCCTGCAGCAAGGGGCTGGCCTCCACGGCCACCTCATCGTCAAGGCTGCGCTGCTCGCTGGTGGGCACCAGCTGTTTCCGCCCGAACCACTCCAGATCCAGGCTTCCATCGACGCGGGTGCTGCTGGCTACCCCCAGCTGCCCCTGCAGCACCTCAAGTGGCAACCACACCTGGGCGGGGTTGCCCCCCACGGCCGGGAGCCATTGCCAGCGGGCGCTCTGCTCCCGTCCGTTGATGACGATCCTGCGGCCCTCCTGGCGTGGAGGGGTAGGGCTGCGGGCCAGCAGATCCTGGCCGCTGGTTCCAGAGATGGGAGCGGTCGGTCCAGCCTGGGCCCGGGAGAGGGCGCCGTCGGCGGCCGGCAGCAAGGCCATCATCGCCAGGCTGATCAGTCCGGCTGGAAGGGATCGGCACCGCATCACAATTGGACCCGCATGCGTTGGTGGTGAACGCTAACGCTGAACGCACGTCTCTAGGATCAAAATCCTCTCCCGCGCGGAAGTCGCCTTGCTTCGAGGCTTCTGCGGTCTACCGACAGGTTTTTGCCGGGCTATGCCTTTTCATCGCCGCTCTGTTTGGCCCCATTGCGACAGTCCGGCACCCAGGGAGGTCGCGGGAGAAAAGGATGCCTGCGGGGTTGGCTTCCTGGCCCAGCTCAGCGGTGAACCCAGTCACTGGCTGCTGGAGCAGGCCTTGCGTGGTCTGGGCTGCATGGAGCACCGCGGCGGTTGCGGCGGCGATGGCGATTCAGGCGACGGCGCCGGTGTGCTCTGCGGCATTCCCTGGAGCTACCTGGGGGAGGTCTGGCCCGAATCCGCCCTGGCGGCGGAGGGTCGGCGGGGCCTGGGGATGGTCTTCCTGCCGGTCGCGGAGCCGAAACGCCAGGAGTACAAGCGGTTGTGCGAGCAGGCTGCCTCCCTGGTGGGTCTGCGCAGCCTGGGCTGGCGAGACGTGCCCGTTGAGCCCTCCGTGCTCGGCCCCCTAGCGCTCCAGACCGCCCCACGCATCGAACAGTGGCTGGTCGAAGGCCCCGAGCCGGGCGATGCGCTCGAATCCCTGCTGTTCCGCTGCCGCCGCCGGGCCGTCGATCTGGTGCGGGCGGCTCCGGGCGGTGATCCCAACGACCTTTACTTCGCCTCTTTCAGCGGCCGCACCCTTGTGTACAAGGGCATGGTGCGCTCCGAGGTGCTGGCGGCCTTCTATGCCGATCTGCGTGATCCGCGCTTTGCGGTGAGTTTCGCGGTTTATCACCGCCGCTTCAGCACCAACACCCTGCCCCGCTGGCCCCTGGCCCAGCCGATGCGGACCCTGGGTCACAACGGCGAGATCAACACCCTGCTGGGGAACATCAACTGGGCCCAGGCGGCTGAGTCCCATCTCGATGCGGTCTGGGGAGAGGCAGCCTCCGACCTCAAGCCCGTGGTCAACGCCGCCTTCAGTGATTCGGCCAATCTCGACGCCATGCTCGAGCTGATGGTGCGCAGCGGCCGGCCGATCACCGACAGCCTGCTCACCCTGGTGCCGGAAGCGTTCCGCCAGCAGCCCGAGCTGGAGGCCCGGCCGGATGTCCGAGCCTTTTACGAGTATTCCGCCTGCCTGCAGGAGCCCTGGGACGGCCCGGCCCTGCTGGTGTTCAGCGACGGCCGCACGGTGGGCGCCACCCTTGATCGCAACGGACTGCGCCCCGCTCGCTACTGCATCACCAGCGATGGCCTGGTGGTGATGGGTTCGGAAACCGGGGTGGTGGAGATCGAGGAAAGCCGCATTGTCGAGAAGGGCCGCCTCGGTCCCGGCCAGATGCTGGCGGTGGACCTCGAGCAGGGCCGCCTGCTGCAGAACTGGCAGGTGAAGGAGGAGGTGGCCTCCCGCTATCCCTACGCCGCCTGGCTGCAGGAACATCGTCGCTCGCTCGAGCCCCAGCCCTGGCGCACCGAGCATCAGCTTGGCGACCTCGACCTCCTCCGCCATCAGACCGCCTTCGGCTTCACCGCCGAGGATCTGGATCTGGTGATCGAGGAGATGGCCGCCCAGGGCAAGGAACCCACCTACTGCATGGGCGACGACATCCCCCTGGCGGTGCTCTCCGACAAGCCTCACCTTCTCTACGACTACTTCAAGCAGCGCTTCGCCCAGGTCACCAATCCTCCGATCGATCCACTCCGCGAGGAGTTGGTGATGAGCCTGGAGATGCACCTGGGACGGCGAGGATCGGCCCTGCGGCCAGACCCCTCGGCCGCCTCAGTGCTCCACCTCGCCACGCCCGTTCTCAACGAATCCGACCTGGAGGCCCTGCCCAGCCAGGGCCTGGCCACCACCACCCTCACCACCCTCTATGGGCTGGATCAGGGGCCAGCTGGCCTGGAGGCCGCTGTGCAGCGTCTCTGTCAGGCGGCGGAGCAGGCCGTGCAAAACGGCAGTCAGATCCTGGTGCTCTCCGATCGGGCCGCCGAGGGCCTGAGTGCCACCACCACCTTCATCCCGGCGCTGCTGGCCGTGGGCACAGTCCACCAGCATCTGCTCAGGCTTGGGGTGCGCCTGCACTGCTCCCTGGTGATCGACACGGCCCAGTGCTGGAGCACCCACCACCTGGCCTGCCTGGTCGGCTTCGGTGCCAGCACTGTCTGCCCCTGGCTCACCTGGGAGACCACCCGCCACTGGCTGGACCACCCCAAGACCCGCTCCCTGATGGAGCGCGGAAAGCTGCCGGCAATCGACGCCGCCCAGGCCCAGGCCAATGTGCGCAAGGCCCTGGAGGCCGGTCTGCGCAAGATCCTCTCCAAGATCGGCATCTCGCTGCTCGCCAGCTATCACGGCGCCCAGATCTTCGAGGCGATCGGCATCGGCGCCGATCTGATCGACCTGGCCTTCCGCGGCACCACCAGCCGGGTGGCGGGCCTCAGCCTGCGTGATCTCGCCAACGAAACCCTGGCGTTCCACGCCAAGGCCTTCCCCGAGCTCAACCGAACCAAGCTCGAGTTCATGGGCTTCGTGCAATACCGCTCCGGCGGTGAGTTCCACCTCAACAGCCCGGAGATGGCCAAGGCCCTGCATGCGGCCGTGGCCGCCGGCCCCGGCTACGACCATTTCGCCACCTACCGCACCCTGCTGGAGAACCGCCCGGTCACGGGCCTGCGCGACCTGCTGGAGCTGCGCCCCGCCCCCACCCCCCTGCCGATCGAGCAGGTGGAGAGCGTCGAGAGCATCTGCAGCCGGTTCTGCACCGGTGGCATGAGCCTGGGGGCCCTCTCCCGTGAGGCCCACGAGGTGCTGGCGGTGGCCATGAACCGCATCGGCGGCAAGAGCAACAGCGGTGAGGGGGGAGAGGATCCGGCCCGCTACCACCCGCTCACCGACGTCGACGCGGACGGCCGCTCCGCCACCCTGCCCACCCTGAGGGGCCTGGTGCCCGGTGACAGTGCCTGCTCGGCCATCAAGCAGGTGGCCTCGGGGCGTTTCGGTGTCACGCCTGAGTATCTGCGCAGTGGCCAGCAGCTGGAGATCAAGGTTGCCCAGGGGGCCAAGCCCGGTGAAGGGGGCCAGTTGCCCGGTCCCAAGGTGGATGCCTACATCGGCTGGCTGCGCAACAGCAAACCCGGTGTGGCGCTGATCTCCCCGCCGCCCCACCACGACATCTATTCCATCGAGGATCTGGCCCAGCTGATCCACGATCTGCACCAGGTGCATCCCGCAGCCAAGGTGTCGGTGAAGCTGGTGGCCGAGATCGGCATTGGCACGATCGCCGCCGGCGTGGCCAAGGCCAACGCCGATGTGATTCAGATCTCCGGCCACGACGGCGGCACGGGAGCTTCGCCACTGAGCTCGATCAAGCACGCCGGCAGCCCCTGGGAACTGGGCCTCTCCGAGGTGCACCGCAGTCTCCTGGCCAACGGACT
The DNA here is from genome assembly GCF_024345875.1 of Synechococcus sp. EJ6-Ellesmere. NCBI lineage: Bacteria > Bacillati > Cyanobacteriota > Cyanophyceae > Synechococcales > Synechococcaceae > Synechococcus > Synechococcus sp. EJ6-Ellesmere. Next base: position 1,444 of record NZ_JAGQBY010000028.1, on the reverse strand, counting down.
GCGCAACCGGGTGCTGCTGCGCGCCGATGGCGGCCTCAAGACCGGCTGGGATGTGCTGATGGCGGCCCTGCTCGGCGCCGAGGAATACGGATTCGGCTCGGTGGCCATGATCGCCGAGGGCTGCATCATGGCCCGTGTCTGCCACACCAACAATTGCCCGGTGGGGGTGGCCACCCAGAAGGAAGCCCTGCGCAAGCGCTTCACCGGCCTGCCGGAGCACGTGGTCAATTTCTTCCTCTACGTGGCTGAGGAAGTGCGCCAGCTGCTGAGTGTGCTCGGCGTGGCCCGGCTGGAGGACCTGATCGGCCGGGTGGAGCTGCTGCACCCCCGGCAGGTGGCCCTGGCCAAGACCAGTGCCCTCGATCTCACCTGCCTGCTGGCCCCGCTGCCCGGTTCCGACGACCGCAGCTGGCTGCGCCATGACAGTCAGGCCCATGGCAATGGAGTGATCCTCGAGGACCAGCTCCTGGTTGATTCCGAGGTGCTCGCGGCCATCGAGCAGCACGGGCAGGTGGTCCGCCGCCTGCCGATCGTGAACACCGACCGCAGTGTCGGGGCCCGCCTGGCTGGCGAGGTGGCTGCCCGCCACGGTAACAAGGGGTTCAAGGGGCTGCTCGATCTCTGCTTCGAGGGTGCCGCCGGCCAGAGTTTCGGTGCCTTCAACCTGCAGGGCATGAACCTGCGCCTCGAGGGGGATGCCAACGATTACGTCGGCAAGGGCATCAACGGAGGCCGCATCACGGTTGTGCCTTATGCCGCAACCCGTGATCCCGGCAACCAGGTCATCCTGGGCAACACCTGTCTCTACGGCGCCACCGGAGGCGAGCTGTTCGCCCTCGGGCGGGCCGGTGAACGCTTCGCCGTTCGCAACAGCGGCGCGCGAACCGTGGTCGAAGGCTGCGGCGACCACTGCTGTGAATACATGACCGGTGGGGTGGTTGTAGTGCTGGGCAGCACCGGCCGCAACGTGGCTGCGGGCATGACCGGCGGTGTGGCCTTCCTTCTCGACGAGGAGGACGCTCTGGCAGGCCTGCTCAACCCCGAGATCGTCTCGGTCCATCCCCTGGAGACCCCGGAGCAGGAGCCACTGATCAAACCGCTGCTGGAGGCCCAACGCGAGCTCACCGGCAGCCGCAAGGCCGCTGAGATCCTGGCGAACTGGCCCCAGTGGCGCTCACGCTTCAAGGTCCTGGTTCCCCCCAGCGAGGTGGCCACGGTGGGTCTGCTGGAACGGGAGAAACTGGCCATGGCCAGCTGAGCCAGGCTTGGTTGATGCCCCTCGGGCGTGTTAGGCGACGCAGCCGCGCTCGAACACGATCAGGCGCGTGAAGTTGAACTGAGCCTGGTCGAGGCTGCGGCGCCGGGTCTGGAAGCCGGTCTCGTCGGCGGCGGGGTCGATGCCGTCCTCCCTCAGGGTGTAGGCCCGAGTGGTCTTGCTCGGCCC
>NZ_JAGQBY010000027.1:0-25345 GCF_024345875.1 Synechococcus sp. EJ6-Ellesmere | reverse complement strand
CATCCAGCCGGCCTTGCTCCACAGCCGGGCAGCGGCGGGCAGGCCGCCTCCGATGAAACCATCCACCTGGTTCTCCGGATCAGCCGCCCGCAGCCCGGGATCGAGGGAGCGGCTCAGGAGCTCCCGCATCCGGGCGCAGGCGGGGGGAGACACCAGGCTCCCAGCCATGATCATGTGCAGCAGCCGGGCGGTGGCGTCGGTGCTGAGCCGGTTGCGGTTCTCCAGGGCCGGTCCGTAGAACTGCCGCTCCCGTCCGTAGGGACCATCCCCCCAGGTTTTCTGGCAGACGTTGCAGCCATCGAACTCGCTCCAGCCCAGGGCTGCGTACCACTGGTTCACCAGTTGGCGGCCCTCGATCCAGGCCCGCAGCGCCCGCTCCGGCAGATCGGGGCCGCTGGTGGTGCCCGTGAGCCAATCCACCAGAACGGCGGTGGCGTCATTGCTGGAGTCGCGGATCATGTCCGCCATGGCCCGGCGCAGCTCGGCGCCGTCTTCGAGCAACTGGCGCTGGAGCCAGGCTTCGGTGGCCGCCAGATAGAAGAGCTTGACCACGCTGGCCGGATAGCGGGCCTTGGAGCCGGCCCAGGCGGCCCCCACCACTGGCTCCAGCCAGGGCCTCGACGACTCGCTGGCCTCAGCCGCGCCGATGAGGCTGCTCGAATAGCGCAGCCAGGTGATCGAGACCTGGGACGCGAGACCGGGGCGGCCCTGGAGCTCCAGGGCCTGGAGGTGGCCCTCGAGGATCGCTCCCATCGCCGCATCGGGGCTGTAGAACGCCATCGCTACCGTCGGCTGCCATGGAGAGCGTAGGAACCGGGGTGAACGCCGATGGGCTGAAGGCGGGCCGCTGCTGGCGGCTGATCGCCGACATCGATGGCCACGTCCGCTCCACTGGCCCGGGGCTGGCCACCCAGGCCCGCTGCGGCCGCACGCTGCAGCTGCTCGGCCAGGTTGAGGGAACCCGGCTGCGGGCCCGCCTCCTGGAGGATGGCTACCCCTGCTGGCTCGAGATCAGCGACCTGCTGGAGCGGGCCATCCCCGCCCCGCCCAGCCGGCCCCGCCCCCTGGGGCCAAGCCACATCAACGCCCGCCTGCCCGACGTGCTGGCCTTCTCCGAGCAGGCCCGGCAACAGCCCAACCATTACCTCTGGGGCGGCACCCTCGGCCCCGACTTCGACTGCTCGGGCTTCGTGCAGAGCGCCTTCGCCAGCGCCGGAATCTGGATCCCCCGAGACGCCTACCAGCAGGAACGCTTCTGTCAGCCCGTGGCCGTCCGGCCAGGAGTTTTCGCCCTGCTGCGGCCGGGGGATCTGATCTTCTTCGGCCGCCCCCAGCGCTGCAGCCATGTGGGGCTCTACCTGGGCGGCGGGCACTACCTGCACAGCTCCGGCAAGGAGCATGGCCGCGATGGCCTCGGCATCGACCAGCTCAGCCCCGAGTGCGACCATCCCGTGTCGTGCCACTACCGCCGCGAACTGCGCGGAGCCGGGCGGGTGCTGCGCTGCCATGACGGCACCACCCTGCCCTGAGCCTGGGCTCCCGTAGGTTGCACTCCGATGCAGCCCCGCCGTCATGACCGCGTCGCACGGCCCCGAGCTCTCGGTCGTGATTCCCCTGTTCAACGAGGAGGAAAGCATCGGCCCACTGGTGGAGCAGGTGCTCGCCAGCCTCAGGCCCCTGGGCCGCCGCTTCGAGCTGGTCCTGGTCGATGACGGCTCCAGCGACGGGACCGCGGCCCGGCTGGAGGAACTCGCCGCAGCGACCCCTGAACTGGTGGCGGTGCTGCTGCGGCGCAACTACGGCCAGACCGCGGCGATGGCCGCCGGCTTCGATGCCAGCCACGGGGCCGTGATCGTCACCCTCGATGGCGACCTGCAGAACGATCCAGCTGACATCCCCCTGCTGCTGGACCGGCTTGAGCAGGGCTACGACCTGGTGAGCGGCTGGCGTCACCAGCGCCAGGATGCGGCGCTGAAGCGCCTGCTCCCCTCCAAGATCGCCAACCGCCTGATCGCCCGGGTCACGGGGGTGCGCCTGCACGACTACGGCTGCTCCCTCAAGGCCTACCGCCGGGAAGTGGTGGCGGACATGAACCTCTACGGCGAGCTGCACCGTTTCCTGCCTGCGCTGGCCTTCATCGAGGGGGCGCGCATCACCGAGGTGAAGGTGAATCACCACGCCCGCCGCTTCGGCGAGAGCAAGTACGGCATCGATCGCACCTTCCGGGTGCTGATGGATCTGCTCACGGTCTGGTTCATGAAGCGCTTCCTCACCCGGCCGATGCATGTGTTCGGCTTCGGAGGGCTGGCCTGCCTGGCGATCGGCCTGGTGCTGGGGCTGGTGCTGCTCAGCGAGAAGATCTTCCTCAACGCCGATGTGGGGGCCCGTCCCCTGCTGATGGTGGCGGTGCTGGCGATCGTGGCGGGCATCCAGCTGTTCTGCTTCGGGCTGCTGGCGGAGCTGCAGATGCGTACGTATCACGAAAGCCAGGGCCGCCCGATCTACCGGGTGCGGGCCACGTTGCGGGGCAGCCTGGCGGGCTGAGCAGCTGCCGCCGCCGCCGTTCGCCCCCGGAACGCCGAGATCCCTTCGGCGGCCAGGGCCGCCACGCGTGGGTCGGGATCGAAGCGAGCCCTCTTCAGCAGGGGCAGACTGGCCCGATCGCCCCAGGCCAGGCAGGCGGCCACGGCCGCCAGACGCTCGCCAGCGCTGCCCGTTGCAGCGGTGCGAAGTTCGGCGAGGACCTGCCGCCGCCGGCGTGGATCCAGGCGCGCGCCGGACTCAGGGCCGGGCCGCCAGGCGAAGGCGGGGGCCGCCAGGGCCGGAACTGCCGAGGGGACGGCTGGGACGGCTGGGGCGGCTGGTTGAACGAGCCGCTCGAGCTGGGCCCGGTTAACGGCGGCGACGGCACTGCCGTCATCGCCGGATGACAGGGGATTTCTGCGGCGCCGCAGCAGCCAGAACACCAGCAGGAGGGCCGCGGCGGCGGGAATGGCCTGCTGCATCGGATTGAACTTTTATGTCGCAACAGCAGGCCGACAAGGCCTGCCCTGCAGTGATCTTTACAGTACCGGCGGTTGCTGTATTGGCCCTCGCCATGACTGGAGAATTCGCCGCCGCCTGGCTGCCATCGTTGTTAGTCCCCGTGGTGGGGATCCTCGGCCCTGCCGTGGCCATGGCCCTGCTGTTCAACGTGATCGAAGCGACCGACTGAGCGCCTCGCCCGTTCTTCTGCCTTTCGTTCCCACCACGAGCCCGCCCATGACCGTGCATCCCGTGGCCGACCCCACCGTCGGCAATCTCGCCACCCCCATTAACAGCAGCTACTTCACCAAGGCGTTCCTGAACGCTCTGCCCGCCTACCGACCGGCGCTGTCCCCCAACCGCCGAGGACTTGAAGTGGGAATGCCCCACGGGTTCTTCCTCTACGGGCCCTTCGCCCTCCCCGGCCCCCTGCGGCCCACGGAATACGCCACCACCGCAGGCCTGCTGGCCACGATCGGCCTAGTGACAATTCTCACGATCTGCCTGTCGATCTACGGCACCGCCGGCACTGGCCCCAACGTGCAGCCCCCCGACGCAACGATCGACAACCCGCCCGCTGATCTGTTCACCAAGGCCGGCTGGGCAGAATTCGCCAGCGGTTTCTGGCTTGGTGGCTGCGGTGGCGCCGCCTTCGCCTGGTTCCTGGCCAGCACGGCTCTGGTTTCCCCTCTGGTCGACCTTGTGGGTGGCGGCTGGAGCGGTGGCTGAATCGCAGCCCAGAACGGTCTGATCTCACAACCCGGCAAGCACACCCTCTGGGTTGGCACTGGCCCCGCTTCAGCGGGGCTTTTTCATGGCCGCAGCCCCTGATGATCGCTCCAGGGGGGCCCAGCTCCATTGGCAAAGCCGGCAGACTCCTCGGGCGTGTCCCGAGCAGACGTCTCGATGTCGGTCTCCGATCCTTTCCTGCGCCGGCCGGTGCTCACCCTGGTGGTGAGCCTGCTGATCGTGATGGCAGGCCTGCTCAGCCTGCCGGGCCTGCAGGTGGAAAACCTGCCCCCGATCGCGCCGGTGCGGGTGAACGTGCGCGCCACCTATCCAGGGGGCGGAGCCCTGGCAGTAGAGCAGGGGGTCACCACTCCACTGGAGCGGCAGCTGAACGGGCTGGATCGGCTGGAGAGCATCCGCTCCACCAGTTCCGCCAACGGCAGCTCGATCACCCTCACCTTTGAGGGGGGCAATCCCGAGCTCAACCAGATCAATGCCCAGAACGAAGCCGTTCTGGTGAACCGCCGGCTGCCACCCGAGGTGGCCCGCCTTGGCGTGCAGGTGCGCCGCAGCTCCGACGACCTGCTGATGGTGATCAGCTTCAGCACCCCGAAGGGGATGTACAGCGACGCCTTCCTCAGCGGCTGGCTCGACCAGCGCCTCAGAGATGAGCTGCAGCGGGTGCCCGGGGTCGGCAACGTGGCCGTCGCCGGCGGCAGTGAACTGGCGTTCCGCGTCTGGCTGGATCCGGTGGCCCTGGAGCAACGCAGCCTCACCATCACCGACATCGAGGACGCGCTGGAGGAACAGAACGTCCTCGCCGCCCTGGGCCAGGTGGGCGACGCCCCCAGCCCAGCCGGTCAGGAGATCACCCTGCCCCTGGAGATGGAGGGGCGGCTGCGCACCTCTGGCGAACTGGAGAGCCTGGTGGTGAGCCGGGCCAGTAATGGCGGAGTGGTGCAGCTCAAGGACGTGGGGCGGGTCGAGCTCGATGAGGAGAGTTTCGAGAGCACCGCCATGAACCTGGCCGGACAACCCACCCTGGCTGTGCTGAGCTTCCAGCGTGACGGCAGCAACGCTCTGGAGGTGAGCAATGCCGTTAACGCTGCGCTGAGCCGGCTGGAGCCCGACTTCCCGCTGGGTGTGGAGCTGCAGCGCATCGTCGATGTGGCCGACAGTGTGCGCGAGAGCATCCAGCTCACCTGGGGCAGCCTGCGCGATGCCGTGCTGCTGGTGCTGCTGGTGCTGTTGCTGGCGCTTGGCAACAGCCGCCTGGCAGCCATCACTGCGGTGGCCGTGCCCGTGGCTCTGGTGGGCAGCTTCACGATCCTGCGCCTGACAGACAGCTCGATCAACACCCTCAGCCTGTTCGGCATGGTGCTGGCCACGGGCCTGGTGGTGGATGACGCCATCGTGGTCAGCGAAGACATCGGCCGCCGGCTCGAGCTGGGGGAACCACCCTGGCGGGCTGCCCATAACGCCATGCAGGAGCTGGGCAGTGCCGTGATCGCCACCTCCCTGGTGCTGGTGGTGGTGTTCCTGCCGGTTCTGGCTATGCCCGGCAGCGTGGGCCGGCTTTACCAGCCAATCGCGATCACGATCAGCGCCACGATCCTGTTCTCCACCATCAATGCCCTCACCTTCACGCCGGTGGCCTCCAGCTGGCTGCTGCAGCACGGCTGGAAGGAACCGCACTGGCTGCGGAGGCTGCTGGATCGGCCCCAGCGCTGGATCCATCGGCTCGGGGATCAGTATGGCCAGGCACTGGATCGCAGTTTTCGCTGGCGGCGGCGCATCCTGCTGGGGTTGCTGGGCGGCCTGATCCTGGCGGGCTGGGGCCTGGGGCAACTGCCCACTGCCTTCATTCCCCAGGAAGACGACAGTCAGATCCGCGGAGTGGTGGTGCTGCCTGGCGGAGCTTCGATCCAGCGCACCGAAGCGGTGATGGAGCAGGTGCGGGAGCTGGTGACCAGCGAGCCCCTGGTACGGGTGGGCAACTTCTACTCCGGCCGCTCCTTCGGCGACAGTGCCCCGAACCGGGGAATCTTCTTTCTGCGCTTGCAGCCCCTGCGCGAGCGCGGCTCCCGGGCCGAGGACAGCAGCGAAGCGGTGGCCGAGCGGCTCTCGAAACGGCTGCGCAGCACCATCAGCGACGCCACAGTGCTGGTAAGCGTTCCACCGGTGGTGAGGGGCTTCAGCAGTGAGGGGGGACTGGAGCTGGAGCTGCTGGATCTCAGCGGCGGGCGACTCAGCCTGAGCGAATTCGAGCAAGCCACCCGCGAATTCATCGCCGCCGCCAACGCCACGGGCGACTTCGAGCGGGTGGGAACACGCTTCAGTGCCGATTCCCCGCAACTGCGCCTGGAGCCCGACCGACTGCGCATGGCGTCGCTGGACGTGGACCTCGACACGGTGGTGAACACCATTGGTGCCAGCTTCGGCAGCAGCTATGTCAACGACACCTTCGAAGGCGAGCGGGTCAGGCGGGTGATCCTGCAACTGGATGGAGCGTTCCGGCGCACGGCCGAGGACGTGCTCGCCCTTGAGGTACGCAGTCGAGCAGGAAACCTGGTTCCCCTGCGTGAGCTGGTGTCGCTGCAGCAGGACAGCGGCCCGACAGTGATCAACCACAGCCGGCTGGCCCGCTCGATCACCGTGCAGGCCCTGCCAAAACCAGGACTGAGTACGGGTCAGGCGATCCAGAAGCTGGAGGCTGTGAAACAGGAGCTGGCCAATCCCGTGATCGCCCTGGAGTGGGTGGGACTGGCCAAGGAGGAGCGCCAGGCGGGAGGGCGCACCTGGCAACTGTTCGCCCTGGGAATGGCGGTGGTGTTCCTGGTGCTGGCCGGTCTCTATGAGAGCTTTCTCGACCCACTGGTCATCCTGATCACGGTGCCCCTGGCCCTGCTCGGCGCCCTGCTCGGCCTGGCTGGCCGAGGGCTCTTCCTGGATATCTACGCCCAGGTGGGCATGCTCGTTCTGGTGAGCCTGGCCGCCAAGAACGGCATCCTCATCGTTGAATTCGCCAACCAGCGCCTGAAGGAAGGCCAGGGCCTGCGCGAAGCGGTGGAAGAGGCCGCCATCAGCCGCCTTCGCCCGATTCTGCTCACGGCCCTCTCCTCCCTCGCCGGATTCCTGCCCCTGTTGCTGGCCACCGGCGCTGGTGCCGCCAGCCGAATCAGCATCGGCACGGTGGTGTTCTTCGGGCTGCTGGTGTCCACCGGCCTGACGTTGTTCGTGGTGCCGGTGGTGTACCTGGAGATGAAACTGCTGGAAGGACGCCACTGGTGGCCCCGGAACAAGGAGTCATGAAAAAACCCCCGGAGAATCTCCGGGGGTTGATTGTTGGAGGTGCGTCCCTCGGGGTAGCTGATCGCAGGGATCAGCCGAACTTGCCTGAGGTGGAAGCGATCAGGAAAGCACCGTAGGTGAGGATGTAGCCCACGGTCAAGTGAGTCAGACCGACCACACGGGCCTGCACGATCGACAGGGCCACTGGCTTGTCACGCCAGCCAACCAGGTTGGCAAGTGGGGTGCGCTGGTGAGCCTAGACGATGGTTTCAATCAGCTCCTGCCAGTAACCGCGCCAGGAGATGAGGAACATGAAACCGGTGGCCCACACCAGGTGACCGAACAGGAACATCCAGGCCCAGACGGCCAGGTTGTTCGAGCCGAACGGGTTGTAACCGTTGATCAGCTGGGAGCTGTTCAGCCAGAGGTAGTCACGGAACCAGCCCATCAGATAGGTGCTGGATTCGTTGAACTGAGCCACGTTGCCCTGCCAGATGGCGAGGTGCTTCCAGTGCCAGTAGAAGGTGACCCAACCCACGGTGTTCAGAGCCCAGAAGACCGACAGGTAGAAGGCGTCCCAGGCTGAGATGTCGCAGGTGCCGCCACGGCCGGGGCCGTCGCAGGGGAAGGAGTAGCCGAAGTCCTTTTTGTCGGGCATCAGCTTGGAACCCCGGGCATCCAGGGCACCTTTCACCAGGATCAAGGTGGTGGTGTGCAGTCCAAGGGCGATGGCGTGGTGGACCAGGAAGTCCCCGGGGCCGATCTGCAGGAACACATCCGTGCTGCCGTTGATGGCATCCAACCAGAAGTGATCACCAGGAATGTTGGCCGAAGCCAGGCTGGCGGCACTGGCCGGGTTGGAGAGCAGCACGTCAAAGCCGTAGATGGCTTTGCCGCTCGCGGCCTGCACGAACTGGGCGAAGACGGGCTCCACCAGAATCTGCTTCTCGGGGGTACCGAAGGCCACGACCACATCGTTGTGGACGTAGAGACCAAGGGTGTGGAAACCAAGGAACAGGGAGACCCAGCTCAGGTGGCTGATGATCGCTTCTTTGTGCTCGAGCATCCGAGCCAGGACGTTGTCCTTGTTGGCTTCGGGGTCGTAGTCACGGATGAAGAAGATCGCACCGTGGGCGAAGGCACCGCACATCAGGAAGATGGCGATGTACTGGTGGTGGGTGTACAGAGCAGCCTGTGTCGTGTAGTCCTTGGCGATGAACGCATAGGACGGCAAGGCGTACATGTGTTGCGCCACCAGACTCGTGATCACCCCCAGGCTGGCCAGGGCCAGACCCAGTTGGAAGTGCAGGGAGTTGTTGATCGTGTCGTAGAGACCCTTGTGACCTGCACCGAGTGCACCTCCGAAAGGAGTTCCCTTCGGGGGGTTGTGAGCCTCGAGAATCTCCTTGATCGAGTGACCGATCCCGAAGTTGGTGCGGTACATGTGGCCGGCGATCACGAAGATGCAGCCAATCGCCAGGTGGTGGTGGGCGATGTCAGTCAGCCAGAGCGCCTCGGTCTGGGGGTGGAAACCGCCCAGGAAGGTGAGGATCGCAGTACCGGAACCCTCCGAGGTGCCGAACACCTGATTGAGAGTGTCGGGATTCTCGGCGTAAACGCCCCAGTTGCCGGTGAAGAACGGAGCCAGACCGGCGGGGTGAGGCAGCACATTGAGGAAGTTGTCCCAACCAACATGCTGACCGCGGGCTTCAGGGATAGCCACATGAACCAGGTGACCGGTCCAGGCGATGGAGCTGAAGCCGAAGAGAACGGCGAGGTGGTGGTTGAGGCGGGATTCAGCATTCTTGCACCAGGCCAGGGCAGGCCGGAACTTGGGCTGAAGGTGGAGCCAACCGGCAAAGAGTGCCCAGGCTGACAGGATCATCATGAAGATGGAACCCTGATACAGCTCGGCGTTGGTCTTCATGCCGATGGTGTACCACCAGTGGTACAGACCGGAATACGCAATGTTGACGGGGGAGGTGGCTCCCGCCTGGGTGAAGGCGGTGATGGCCCCCTGGCCAAAGTGCGGATCCCAGATCGCGTGAGCGATGGGACGGACGTGCAGTGGATCGGCGACCCACTGCTCGAAGTTGCCCTGCCAGGCGATATGGAACAGGTTGCCCGAAACCCAGAGGCCGATGATCGCCAGATGACCGAAATGGGTGGAGAAGAGCTTTTGGTAAAGCTTCTCCTCCGTCATTCCGTCATGGCTCTCGAAGTCGTGAGCCGTGGCGATGCCGTACCAAATACGGCGGGTTGTCGGGTCCTGTGCCAGACCCTGGCTGAACGAAGGAAATTTCGTTGCCATTGGGAAAGGTCAGGTGTGAGGTCAGCCGACCGCAATGAGTCGGGAGAGGAAGAAGGCCCAGGTGGTAGCGATACCGCCCAGGAGATAGTGGGCAACGCCAACGGCGCGACCCTGGACGATGCTCAGCGCACGGGGCTGGATCGCCGGAGCCACCCTCAGCTTGTTGTGAGCCCAGACGATGGACTCGATCAGCTCCTGCCAGTAGCCGCGGCCACTGAAGAGGAACATCAGGCTGAAGGCCCAGACGAAGTGGGCGCCGAGGAACATCAGGCCATAGGCACTGGAGGACGAGCCGTAGCTGTTGATCACCTGTGCGGCCTGTGCCCAGAGGAAATCACGCAGCCAGCCATTGATGGTGATGGCGCTCTGCGCGAAGTTCCCATTCGTGATGTGCTGGACGCTGCCGTCCGCATTCACGGTTCCCCAGACATCGCTCTGCATCTTCCAGCTGAAGTGGAAGATCACGATGGACAGGGAGTTGTACATCCAGAAGAGGCCGAGGAACACGTGGTCCCAAGCCGAAACCTGGCAGGTACCGCCACGGCCGGGGCCGTCGCAGGGGAAGCGGAAGCCCAGGTTCGCCTTGTCGGGAACAAGCCTGGAACTGCGGCTGTAGAGGACACCCTTCAGCAGGATCAGCACGGTGACGTGGATCGTGAAGGCGTGGATGTGGTGGACCATGAAGTCGGCCGTTCCCAGGGGGATCGGACCGGCAGCCACCTTGCCGCCGACGGCGACGACGGCACCGTTGAACACTTCGCTCACTCCGGCCAGCGCATTGGGTGCGGTGGAACCGGCGGCGGCGGCATGCAGACCCTGGATCCATTGAGCGAAGACAGGCTTCAGCTGAATCGTGGTGTCGCTGAACATGTCCTGGGGACGTCCCAGGGCACGCATGGTGTCGTTGTGGATGTACAGGCCGAAGCTATGGAAGCCGAGGAAGATGCACACCCAGTTGAGGTGGCTGATCAGGGCATCACGGGCTTTGAGCACGCGATCCAGCACATTGTCCACATGCTGGGCGGGGTCGTAATCGCGGATGAGCGCGATGGCCGCGTGGGCACCGGCGCCAACGATGATGAAACCGCCGATCCACATGTGGTGGGTGAAGATCGACACCTGCGTTGGGTAGTCGATACCGATGTAGGGATAGGGCGGCATCGCATACATGTGATGCGCCACGATGATGCTCAGCGAACCGAGCAGTGCCAGGTTCACGGCCAACTGGGCATGCCAGGAGGTGGTCATGAACTCGAACAGGCCATCGTGACCCTTCGGAGCCGGGAACAGCAGGGGATCACCCTTCTGGCCTTCCAGGATCTCCTTGATGCTGTGACCAATACCCCAGTTGGTGCGGTACTGGTGGCCGGCGACGATGAACAGCACCGCGATCGCCAGATGGTGGTGGGCGATGTCGGTCATCCAGAGGCTGCCGGTGACAGGATTCAGCCCACCCTTGAAGGTGAGGAAATCGCTGTAGGCGGCCCAGTTGCCGGTGAAGAAGGCGGAGAGACCCGCACCGAATCCTGGGTAGAGCTGGGTCAGCAGATCCAGGTTCAGGAATTCGTGGGGCAGGGGAATGTCCGCCACCGAGGCGATGGTCTTGCCGTCGAGCACCAGCGGCTTGCCGGCGTCGATGGCATCCATCAACTGGGTGGTGGGCAGGGACACGTGCAGCAGGTGCCCGGTCCAGGACAGGGAGCCCAGGCCCAGCAGGCCAGCCAGGTGGTGGTTGAGCATGGACTCAACGTTCTGGAACCACTCGAGCTTGGGAGCTGCCTTGTGATAGTGGAAGACGCCGGCATTCAGCATCAGGCCAGCCATCACCAGGGCACCGATGGCGGTGCAGAGCAGCTGGAACTCACTGGTGAAGCCCCAGGCTCTCCATACATGGAAGAGGCCTGAGGTGATCTGGATGCCGTGGAAGCCGGCACCCACATCGGCGTTGAGGATTTCCTGGCCGAAAATGGGCCAGACCACCTGGGCACTTGGTTTGACGTGCAGGGGGTCGGCCAGCCAGCCGGTGTAGTTGGAGAAGCGGGCACCGTGGTAGAAGGCGCCGCTCAGCCAGATGAAGATGACGGCCAGATGGCCGAAGTGAGCGCTGAAGATCTTCCGGGAGACCTCTTCGAGATCGCTCGTGTGGCTGTCGAAGTCGTGAGCGTTGGCGTGGAGGTTCCAAACCCAGGTGGTGGTTTTGGGACCTTTGGCGAGGGTGCGATCGAAATGCCCGGGCTTGCCGAACAGCTCGAAGGTGGCCGGGTTGTTCACCTGGTCGACCTGGGCCTTCGCCGTTTTCCCACGCTCTGGTGGGCTAATGGTCATCGAGACGTTCCTCGAGGGACGGAGTCGAGGTGGAGGTCCACCCCTCCGGACCGGGCCGAAAGGCCAGGCCGGTGGGCCTCACGGTTCCGTGGATCGAGATCCTTGGAACCATGGGCACCAGTGCGGAGTGGCTTCGGAAAAGACCGAAAGCCGCTGCCAGCACTGGAGCTGGGGCCCCGATGAGGGGACCGCTGGCGGAAGTATAAGGGCGAGTTTCAAGCCCCTTGGGGGGTAAGTAACAAAGGTTCAATCCGGCGCCACCCCTGTCTGGAACAGGGCTCTGACCCAAGCTCCCTATCACTCATCGGTGGCGCGATGCTGCGCTTTCTTTATCCAATTCCCGGCGGATTTGGGGATACATTCGGCATCATTTTTTACGGATCCGAGGCACGCTGGGCAAACTGTCCCCATGGTCCCCGGCACCAGGGCCGAGGACCGACATCGATCAGGAGCGATGCGCATGCTGGCGGCGGGGCTTCGAGGCCTGGGGGCAGTACTGCTCTGCCTGGTCGTGCTGCTGAGCGGGGGCTGGAGCCTGCGGCCCAGGCCCCAGGAGCCGCTGGTCACGAACAACAGTCCGGCCACGTCCGGACGACTGCGGGAAGTGTCCCCACCCAAGGGCAGCCAGGCCTTGCGCCTGCGCCTGGCGGAGCATCAGCCCCGTCTGCGGATCCTGGCTCCAGCCGACGACACCGTGCTCCCTCTGGCCCCCTGGTCGCTGGAGCTGGCCCTTGAAGACTGGCCATTGGCCGATGCCGGCTCCCAGGGTCTTGGCGCCCACCTGGTGGTGCAGCTCGATGACCAGGAGCCCCTGCGCCTCGGTCCCGACGTCGCCAAGGCGCCCCTTACTAAGGACAGCCGGCTGAGCCTGACGATGGCGCCACTCAGCCCGGGCAGTCACCGCCTCACCGTCTATGCGGCCCGGCCCTGGGGTGAAGCGGTGAAGGATCCAGGCGCCGCCGTGCAGATCCGCCTCCATGGCCTGGCCGCCAACCCCCTCAGCCAGCCTCGGCGGGGGACCCCCCAGCTGGTGAGCAGCACCCCCAGCGATCTGATCCATCACGAACCCGTGCTGATCGACTGGCTGCTGATTGACGCGCCTCTGCAGCGCCTCGACGGGGAAGGCTCGCACTGGAGGCTGCGGGTCACTCTCAATGGCGACAGTTTCCAGGTGGACCGGCAGGAGCCGCTCTGGCTCTCCGGTCTGCGCTCCGGCAGCAACCCCCTGCAGCTGGAGCTGCTCGACGGGCTGGGGGAACCGCTGAATCCACCCTTCAACAGCCTGGTTCAGAACCTGGAGATGCGTCCTGAAGCTCCCCGTCCCTGGCAGACGGCATCCATCCCCGCCGAGGATCTGGAGCGTCTGCTGGGCGGGCGGCCGAGCGAGCCTGCCCCTGAGCCCACCCTGGTGCCGGAACCCAGAACGGAGCCGGACCTTCAGGGGGAGGGGATGGCCACCGAGAGCGACGAAGCCGCCAGGCCATTGGGAGCCGTCAGCGCGCAGCTACCGCTTGAGGAAGCAGCAACGGTGCCAGAGGCAGCAGAAGACGACAGCTCCCAGGAGCCAAAGCCAGTCCCGCTGGAGTCGGTGGAGCCTGTGGATGCCCCTGATTCACCAGAGCCGCTGGCTGCGCCCGAATCCGCAGAACCGCCGGCCTCCGCCGAGACACCCCTGAGTTCAACCCCTCAGGGTGAGCCCTCCGAGGAGCCCTCCGAGGAGCTGGTGGCCGAGCCTGTGGTGGTTCCTGAAGCGGAGGCATCGGCACTGGAGCGGCTGCGTGCCAGGTTCGGGGGATGAGTGATTCCATCTGTTGGGGACTGGCCCTGAGCAGGGCCGGTGCCCCCGTGCTCGAGCGCCTGGATCAGGGCGGGCTGCTGAAGGCCAGGGCGGAACCTGGAGCCGGGGCCGCTGAGCTGCTCAGCCGTCACTGGGGTGACGCGTCGGCCTTCGTGGTGGTGGGGGCCTGCGGAGCGGTGACACGGCTGGTGGCCCCGCTGCTCCAGGGCAAGGAGCACGACCCGGCGGTGGTGGTGGTGGATCCCCAGGGGCGCTTCGCCATCCCCCTGCTGGGGGGGCATGGGGCTGGGGCCGAGCAGCTCAGCCTGCGGGTGGCCGCTCTGCTGGGGGGCGAAGCGGTGCTCACTGGCGCCAGCAGTGGTGGCGGCAGCCTGGCCCTCGACAGCTTCGGGCTGGCCTGGGGCTGGCGGAAAGGCCTGGGCGACTGGACTGCCCTGATGAAAGCCGCGGCCCGGGGCAAGCGGATCGCCGTGCAGCAGGAGAGCGGCTGTCCCGACTGGAAGGGCCTGCAAGCCGCCGCAACCCTGCTTCAGCCGCAGGCAGAACCGGCCAAGGAACCGCCCCCCGCCGAGAGCCCTCCGCTGCAGCTGGTGATCAGCCCAAGCCGGGGTCCCGGCTGCCGCTGGCATCCCCCCAGCCTCTGGCTGGGCCTCGGCTGCGAGCGCGACACCAGCCTCAGCCTGTTGGAGCGACTGCTGGAGCAGGCCCTTGATGGCACCCAGCTGGCACCGGAAGCTGTCGCCGGGCTGGCAAGCATCGACCGCAAAGGCGATGAGCCGGCCCTGCTGGAGCTGGCCCGCAGTCATCAGTGGCCACTGCGGCTGTTCAGTGCCGAGGACCTGGCGGCGGTGCCGGTGCCCAGCCCATCACAGGCGGTGCTCAGGGAAATGGGAACCGCCAGCGTGGCGGAAGCGGCCGCTCTGCTGGCGTCATCCCCCCAGCCGGAGCTGCTGCTGGAGAAGCGCATCGAGCGGGCCCGGCCAGGGGAGCGCGGAGCCGCCACCCTGGCGGTGGCCCAGGCGACAGGGCAGTGGGCCCCGCAGCGGGGGCGGCTCCATCTGGTGGGCAGCGGCCCGGGCCAACTGGATCTGCTCACCCCAGACGCTCGCCTCGCCCTGGCCGAGAGCACGGTCTGGGTGGGCTACAGCCTTTACCTGGATCTGCTGGAGCCCCTGCGGCGACCTGACCAGCTGCGCCGCGACGGAAGGCTGACCGAAGAGCGGGACCGCTGCCGGCTGGCGCTGGAGCTGGCCGACGCCGGGTTGAGCGTGGCCCTGGTGTCGTCGGGTGACAGCGGCATCTACGGCATGGCCGGGCTGGCCCTGGAGCTCTGGCTGGAGCGGGCGCCGGCCGAGAGGCCCGCGTTCACCGTGCATCCCGGCCTCTCGGCCCTGCAGGTGGCCGCGGCGAGGGCCGGGGCGCCACTGATGCACGATTTCTGCACCATCAGCCTGAGCGACCGGCTCACCCCCTGGCCAACGATCGAGAAACGGCTGCAGGCCGCCGCCAGCGGGGATTTCGTGGTGGCGCTCTACAACCCCCGCTCGCTGGGTCGCGACTGGCAGCTGGGCCGGGCCCGCGAGCTTCTGCTGGAAGGGCGCAGTACCGAAACCCCTGTGGTGCTGGCACGCCAGCTGGGCCGGGCTGAGGAGAGCGTGCAGCTGCACAGCCTCGGAGACCTGCCCCTGGATCAGGTGGACATGGTCAGTCTTGTCCTGGTGGGCAACAGCACCTCCCGCCGACAGGACGGGGTGATGGTGACCCCCCGCGGCTACCCCGGGGCCGAACTGAGCTGAATCGCTCCGGGCAGCCATCGCCCCCGGAGCTCAGCGATCGGGATGACAGGATTCGAACCTGCGGCCCCTTCGTCCCGAACGAAGTGCGCTACCAAGCTGCGCCACATCCCGCCGAAGGCAGTTTACGGGATCGCCCCCAGGAGGGGTTTCTAGACTTCTTGCCTCAGGATTCCGGCAGTGATGGCCCCCGACGCCCTGCTCAAGCCCGACTGGTTGCGTGTCAAGGCCCCCCAGCGGGAGCGGATCGGTGCGGTGGCCGACCTGCTGGTGGACCTGAAGCTCAACACCGTCTGCCAGGAGGCCAGCTGCCCGAACATCGGTGAGTGCTTCGCCGGCGGCACGGCCACCTTTCTGATCATGGGACCCGGCTGCACCCGAGCCTGCCCCTACTGCGACATCGACTTCGACAAGAGCGTGAGGGCCCTCGATCCCAGCGAACCGGAGCGGCTGGGAGAAGCGGTGGCCCGCATGGGTCTCTCCCATGTGGTGATCACCTCGGTGAACCGTGACGACCTCGACGACGGAGGCGCCAGCCAGTTCGTGGCCTGCATCGCCGAGGTGCGCCGCCGCTCACCCGGCACCACCATCGAGTTGCTGATCCCCGATTTCTGCGGCAACTGGCAGGCCCTGGCCGCCGTGATGGAAGGAGCTCCCGAGGTGTTGAACCACAACATCGAGACCGTGCCGCGGCTCTACCGGCAGGTGCGTCCCCAAGGGATTTACGGCCGCTCGCTGGAGTTGCTGCAGCGGGTTCGCCAGGGCTGGCCCCGCACCTACACCAAATCAGGGCTCATGGTGGGGCTGGGGGAAACCGACGCTGAGGTGGTGGCGGTGCTGGGGGACCTGCGGGCCCACCAGGTCGACATTGTGACCATCGGCCAATACCTCTCGCCAGGGCCGAAGCACCTGGCGGTGCAGCGTTTCGTGACCCCCGGGCAGTTCGACGGCTTCAGGGCTACCGGTGAACGGGAGCTGGGCTTCCTGCAGGTGGTGAGCAGCCCCCTCACCCGCAGCAGCTACCACGCCGGTGAGGTGCAGCGACTGATGCGCCAACACCCCCGCTGAAGGGTGATCAGCTGAGCTCCGGGGGCACCGGGGCCTCCAGATCGAGCCAGCCCCCGGCCGGAAGCGGCAGGCGCAGGCGGTGGGCATGCAGCAGGTAGCCTCCATCACCCGGCAGGGCGCCGGGCCGGGGCTCCCCGCCCGGTCGATAGAGGGGGTCGCCCAGCAGGGGAACCCCCGCGCTGGCCAGATGGATGCGGATCTGGTGAGGCCGGCCCGTGTGGATGGTCACCTCCACCAGGTGTCCCTGAGAGCGGCGCTCCAGCAGAAGCATCTCGCTCCAGGCGGGCAAGGCTCCAGGGTCATCGGGGCCGGCAGCAGCAGCCCAGATCTGACCAAGCCCGGCATGGGGTCGCCGGCCGATCGGGGTGGTGATCGCCAGGCTCTCCCCCAGGGCCAGCCGTAGCGGGGCCGGCACGGTCAGGGCCCGGTACACCTTGCGGCAGGCGCCAGCCCTGGTGGCGGCAAAGCGGGCCTCGGACCCGGGCTGGTTGAGGAGCTGGGCGGTGCTCTCTCGAAGCCTGGCGCTCAGCCAGGCTCGGCTCTGGGGCCGGCGGGCACAGACCAGCAGCCCAGACGTGTGGCGCCCGAGCCGGTGCACAGGCCTCGGCAGCGCCTGAGCCGCGCAGGAGCGCTCCAGCAGACGCAGCAGGGTGTGCTCCAGAAAGCCCCCGGCCGGAAGAACGGGCAGGCCGCTGGGTTTGTCGATCACATAGAGATCCCCGTCGTCGTGGATCACCCGCCAGCGCGCCGGCACCGCCTCCTCCCGCCAGGGGGGACGCTGCCACTGGAGCCGGTCGCCGGCGTGGAGTGGCCCATCGCCATCGAGCCGGCGGCCATTCAGCAGGATTTCGCCCTCCTGAAGGCGCTGCCTCCAGAGGGGGGCCGCGGAATGGCGGTAGCGCTCAGCCAGAAACACGCTGATCAGAACCGGAACCTGGGCCTGGCTCACCCGGTCGCTGTAGGTCCAGCCCTGGTTGAGCTGGGCCGGCAACCAGCCCGGCGGCTGCGGCTCAGTCAACCAGGCCGTTCTCGAGGGCGTAGCGCACCAGTTCGGTGCGACTGGTGGTGCCGGTCTTGGTGAACAGGCGGCTCACGTACTTCTCGACATTGCGGATCGAGGTCTCAAGGCGGCGGGCGATCTCCTTGTTCATGAGTCCTTCGGCCACCAACTGGAGCACGCTCGCCTCCCGGGGAGTGAAGGAATGGGTGGCCGGGGTGGCGCACTTGTGGGATCCCGTCTGCTGCAGCAGGGAGCGGATCTCGGTGATCTGCCGCGCCATCTGGCCGATGTCGGCATCGGCGTAGCGGGCTGCCTCGGCCAGCAGCCGCTCCTGCCGGCGCACCACGTTGCGCACCCGCGCCACCAGCTCATCGGGATCGAAGGGCTTGGGGATGTAGTCGTCGACCCCGGCCTGGAAGCCCTCGATCCTGTCGGCCGTCATCCCCTTCGCAGTGAGGAAGATCACCGGAGTCCCCCCCAGCCGCTCGTCGCCCCTCAGGCGCTTGAGCAGGCCATAGCCATCCAGACGCGGCATCATCACGTCGCTGATCACCAGGTCGGGGATCAGCTCCTGGGCCGCGGTCCAACCCTCCTCGCCGTCGTTGGCGGTGGTGACATCGAAGCCTTCATCCTCCAGATAGGCCTGCACGGCCGTGCGCAGACCGGGCTCGTCATCGACCAGCAGCAGACGGGCCGGGGCCGGTGGGCTGATCGGCTCCTCGGCGCTGGTCTCCTCTTCCGGCCTGCTGGCGGACTCGTTCTGGTTCATGAACCGGCTGGCGTTGGCAGGAATCTATCCAGGCCTGCGCAGCGCTCAGAGGTTGGCGGCGGGCACCACCTGCTCCCGCTCCACCCGGTTGCCGCTGTAGCCCAGCTCACGGGCCAGGCTGCGCAGGCTGTTGGGGTCCTTGCCGGCCTGCTCGGGGAAACAGGTGGCCCACCAGACCAGATGGTCGACCCTGTTGGCATTCGTGACCACCCCACCGGGATTGAGTTCCCGCAGGATCAGGCTGCGGCCATCGTTGGTGACCCTCAGCGGCGCCGAGGGTGAGCACTGGACCGTCTCGGAGCGCACCTTGACGTCGTTGGGCAGCTCCTCCCACACCTTGATCCGCCAGACCTGCGGCTGGACGGGATCGGCCGTGATGCCGAAGACCCCCAGGGCCTGCTTGCCATTGGCGATGTCCCGCTCCAGCAACAGGGCCATCCCGGCGGGACGATTCTGATCCGGGCGCACAAAAACGCTCTGGGCCAGGGCGGCAGGGCTCCAGGCGAGGGAGATCAGGGCACCTGCCAGAGCCAGCGGGCACCATCGCCGACATCGCGGGGGGGAAGCCATGGGCAGGATCGAGAGGCCGGGAGTTGTCAGCATGGATCGGTTTCGTGGGGATGGGAAGCCGGGATGACCATCCCCTATCTGGACCACCAGGCCACCACCCCCTGTGATCCAGACGTTGTGGCGGCGATGGCGCCCTACTGGAGCGAGCTGTTTGCCAACCCCTCCAGCCGCTCCCATCGCTTGGGCCTGGAGGCGGCAGCGGCGGTGGATCTGGCCCGCAGCAGCCTGGCCCTGCCGCTGGGCGTGGCCCCGGAGCAGGTGGTGTTCACCAGTGGCGCCACGGAGGCCAACAACCTGGCGATCAAGGGGCTGGTGGAAGCCCGCCGCCAGCGGGGCCGTCACCTGATCACCCTGGCCACGGAGCACCGGGCGGTGCTTGAGCCCCTGCGCTACCTGGCAGGCCACGGCTACTCGCTCACCGTGCTGCCGGTTCAGCGTGATGGCCTGGTGGACCTGAACCGATTCAGCGAGGCCCTGCGCGACGACACGCTGCTGGTGAGCGTGATGGCCGCCAACAACGAGATCGGGGTGCTGCAACCCCTCGCCGCGATCGGGACGCTCTGCCGCGAACGGGGCATCGCCCTGCACAGCGATGGAGCCCAGATCTTCGGGAACCGCCCCTTCAGTCCAGGCGAGCTGGGCCTCGACCTGTTCAGCCTCAGCGGGCACAAGATCTACGGCCCCAAGGGCATCGGTGCCCTGGTGCTCGCTGAGGGGATGATTCTGGCCCCCCAGCAGCACGGCGGTGGCCAGGAAGGGGGCCTGCGGGGCGGAACACTGCCGGTTCCTCTGATCGTGGGGCTGCAGCGAGCGGCGGAGCTGGCCAGCCACGACTGGAAGGAGCGGCAACAACGCCTGGGCGGGCTGCGGGATCGCCTGCTGGCGGGTCTGCTGGAGCTGGGAGGGGTGCGGGTGAACGGCAGCCTCGAGCACCGTCTCGCCCACAACCTCAACGTTCATCTGGAGGGGGTGGATGGCACCCAGCTGCACCGGTCCCTGCGGAGGCAGCTGGCGGTGAGCGGAGGCTCGGCCTGCAGCAGCGGCAGCCCCTCACACGTGCTGGCGGCCCTGGGGCTGACCCCAGCCGAAGCGGCGGCCTCGATCCGGTTCGGGCTCGGACGCTCCACCACCACTTCGGAGATCGACCAGGCCGTTGAGGCAGTGGCAGGAGCGCTGCAAAAGCTGCGGCGCTGACCGGAAAGCCTTCCTTGCCAGGGCCACCAACGGGCTGCCGGGAGCCCCGGGCGCGAGCCTGCTGCGGTCGCACGGAGTCAACCCGGCAGCAGCAGCCTGCTGAGCAGCACAAACCCCGCCACGCCGGCCAGGGCCAGCAGGAACTGGGCCACCCGGCTCACGAGCATCCCTGTGACCACGGCCAGCCCCACCAGCAGGGAACGGCGCAGCCGCAGCAGGCCCAGGGGGCCGAGCGAGGTGGGGGCTGTGAGCAGTTCCCCCAGCGAGGCCCCCAGCAAAGGGCCGAGCAGGGCTCCCAGCAGTGGTCCCCCCACCGGCAGCGCTGGTAACAGCCCCAGCAGACCCACCAGCAAGCCCAGGCCGGCCCCCACATAGGCCCAGCGGGTGGCCTGAAGCCTGGCCGCCCCGAGGGTCACGCCGAGCAGATCCGCTCCCCAGCCCAGCAGCAGGATCAGAGCAGCCAGAAGGAACTCCGGCCAGGTGCCGGCCCAGCCCTCGGCCCAGACCCAGACCGCCGCCCCCAGGGGCAGGAAGATCAGCCCGGGCAGGATGGGCAGCAGCGTGCCGGGGATGGCCATCAGCTGGATGCTGAACGCGATCCACCAGAACAGGTCACTGCGATCCATCAGCGCTCCCCCAGCGAGAGGTTCGCTGAACGCCTCCGGGCCAGCCTGAATTTCGCTGAACGGCTGCGGGGATTGCGCTCCGCCTCCTGCTCATCGGCCACCACGGGCTTGCGGGTCAGCCGCTCGAGGCGGTCATCGGCGAGGAACGCCGCCTTCACCCGCCGGTCTTCAAGTGAGTGGAAGCTGATCACGCCGAAGAGGCCTCCCTGCATCAGCCAGTCGGCGGCGTTGTGAAGCAGGCGCTCGAGAGCCCCGAGTTCGTCGTTCACAGCGATGCGCAGGGCCTGGAAGGTGCGGGTGGCGGCATGGATGCGGCCATGGCGGGCCTTGGGGGGATAGCAGCCGGCCACGAGGTAGGCCAGGGCGGCCGTGCCCCGACCCGAGCCCTGCCAGGGACGGGCTTCGACGATACGGCGGGCGATCCGCCGCGACAGCCTCTCCTCGCCATAGGCATAGATGAGATCGGCCAGCTCCTTCTCCTCCAGCCGGTCCATCAGCTCAGCGGCCGTCTCACCCTCAGCGCTGTTCATGCGCATGTCGAGGGGACCATCGAAGCGGAAGCTGAACCCCCGCTCGGGCCGGTCCAGCTGGGGGCTGCTCACCCCGAGATCGGCCAGCACCCCCACCAGGGGCTCGCTGGGGGCATAGTTCGCGAAGTTGCTGGGCACCAGGGTGACCCGATCAGCAAAGGGTTCCAAGCGCTCAGCGGCCGCCGCCAGGGCCGCTGGATCTTGATCCAGGCCGATCAGGCGCAAGCCCGGATGAGCCGCCAGCAACAGGGCGCTGTGACCACCGCCGCCCACGGTGACATCCAGCAACGTGCCCTCGCCCGGGAGGTCGGTAAAGCCGGCTACCACGGCAGCGGCCAGAACCGGCAGGTGATCGAACGTCTTCGGCATGGTTCCTTCCTAAGATCCGCACGTTCGCCTTCGAGTCCACGGGCCCATGACGCAACTGGAAACGCGTACGGAGCCGATGGTGGTCAACTTCGGGCCGCACCACCCCTCCATGCACGGGGTGTTGCGGCTCGTGGTGACTCTCGACGGGGAGGACGTGGTGGATTGCGAGCCGGTGATCGGCTACCTGCACCGCGGCATGGAGAAGATCGCCGAGAACCGTACGAACGTGATGTTCGTGCCCTACGTGAGCCGCTGGGACTACGCGGCCGGCATGTTCAACGAGGCGATCACGGTCAACGCTCCCGAGAAGCTGGCCAGCATCCAGGTGCCGAAACGCGCCAGCTACATCCGCGTGCTGATGCTGGAGCTGAACCGCATCGCCAACCATCTGCTCTGGCTTGGCCCATTCCTTGCTGATGTGGGCGCCCAGACCCCATTTTTCTACATCTTCCGCGAGCGGGAGATGATCTACGACCTCTGGGAAGCAGCCACCGGCCAGCGGCTGATCAACAACAACTATTTCCGCATTGGCGGTGTCGCCGCCGACCTCCCCTACGGCTGGCTGGAGAAATGCCTCGACTTCTGCGATTACTTCGGCCCGAAGATCGATGAATACGAGAAGCTGATCACCAACAATCCGATCTTCAAGCGCCGCATCGAGGGCCTGGGGGTGATCAGTCGCGAGATGGCGATCAACTGGAGTCTTTCGGGTCCGATGCTGCGCGCCTCAGGCGTGCCCTGGGATCTACGCAAGGTTGACAAGTACGAGTGCTACGACGATTTCGAGTGGGACGTGGCCTGGGAGAAGGAGGGCGACTGCTACGCCCGCTATCGGGTGCGGATTGAGGAGATGCGCCAGTCGCTGAAGATCCTGCGCCAGGCCTGCACAGCCATTCCCGGAGGCCCCACCGAAAACCTGGAGGCCCAGAGAATGAACGAGGGCAAGAAGAGCTCCTGGTACGACTTCGACTACCAGTACGTGGCCAAGAAGGTGGCACCCACCTTCAAGATCCCCGGCGGTGAGCTTTACGCCCGGGTGGAATCGGGCAAGGGAGAACTGGGTGTGTTCATCATGGGCAATGATGATGTCACCCCCTGGCGCTGGAAGATTCGGGCTGCCGATTTCAACAATCTGCAGATCCTGCCCCACATCCTCACCGGGGCCAAGGTGGCCGACATCATGGCGATCCTGGGCTCGATCGACGTGATCATGGGCTCGGTGGACCGCTGAGCGCAGACGGCAGTCGGCGGCTGAGACCAGGCCGGCGAAGCCGCTGGCTCGATCAGTTGCGCCGGTGCGGCATCGCTGGACCTGCGTTGCTCACCGGCTACCTCTGGCTGAAGGGCTGGTATCCGGCCCTGCCTGGATTCAGCTGTCCACTGAGGGCACTCACGGGCCTTCCATGCCCCACCTGCTTCCTGACCCGCGCCACGGCCGCGGCCCTGAATGGCCGGTTCGCAGAGTCGGTGGACCTGCACGCCTTCGGGCCGATCGCCGCTGCCGCCCTGCTGGCATGGTCGGCGCAGGCCCTCTGGACCCGGCAGCTGGTTCCCCAGGGATTGAAGGACACCCATCTGGCCCTGGTGACACTGCTGCTTCTGCTCTACTGGGCTGGGCGGATGGGCCTCACCTATGGAATCGGCATTACCGCCTTCCCAGACACCTGAAACCGACCCCAGCAGGGTTCAGGCATGGGTCAACAGATACTGGCCGTTGCCATTGAATTCACCATCACAGCTACTGAAGATTGTCCCGAGCAAGAGAAGATAAAAGCGCCATATCCGCCGAAATCTTGCATAGTCCATGCCATAGTCCAATTGGCTGACAGCATCCTGGGAGGCGTCAAATCGATTCAGCCAGGCAGTGAGTGTCTGGTGGTAGTTGGTTCCATTCATGTACCATTTCTGAATGGTTTTCAGGTCACGATCATGGCTGGGAATAGCGTCATGATTCCAGTAGCGCCCATGGGGGAAAATATACTTGTGGGTGAAGCCCGACGACATATTATTGGGAATCCGAACCGTGATGATATGAATCAGTGCCTTCCCGCCGGGCACAAGCAGGCTGGCCAGCTTTCGGAAAGCCCGAGTCAGATTGCCGACATGGCAAAAGACGCCCACGGAGATGATCTTGGTAAACTTTTCGGGCAATTCCACTTCATTGAGGTCACCCTCCATCAGGGTGAATCTTCCCGAGCTCAGCTGGCTGCTCGGATCCTTCATCTTCCCACGCATGTATGCACACTGTTGCCGGCTCAGGTTGACTCCCGTGCAGCGCAGATTGGGGAACTTTGAAAGGATGTAATTGGGAACACAACCCCAGCCACAGCCAAAATCAAGGAGATTGTCTCCATCGACAATGCCCAGACGCTCAATCATCTGGTCAATCATGTGCCGTTGCGATTCTTCCAGATCTTTGGCGCCATGCTCCCAGAATCCAGTGCTGTACTTTGGATAAATTGGCTCCCAATCACCCAGCATTCGGTTCAGCATCTCCTGGGGACGATCATACTGAATTTCCATCAGTTCCCTGGATGACTCCGCAATCCGATCCGATTCCTCCAGCACCCAGTCATAGGGAGCCAACAGTCCAGGGAAGTGGCGAAACAGAATGGGCATGGAGGCGTGGACCATCCCTCGGTAGAGCGAGTCGGGAATTTCCAGACCGTTGATGTAGGCCTCCGCCATGGCCATCTGGGCCTGGTTGAAGGCACCCGCCATCAGACGGGTACTTCTGTACCCCAGGGAGTGACTGGCTTCCCTGGACCGGGACTCGGTCTGAACCGCCGACAGAGTGCCAGCTGGATCAACAATCGAACGTGTCATCTGTGAACATCCAAAAAGCAGGACTGGACTAGCGACCTCTGCCCGGGAAAGCACGAGTTGCGCATCTGAAACTCCTTGCTGCCCCCGCCGCCGCTTACCGTCTGTTCAAAGCATTGCTCTCAAAAACCGCCTTGACCAGCAAGGCAAGAAAACGACATTTTCTGTCATCATCAGCCTGGTCACCAGGCGCGGCGGATACGTGGGATCATCTGTGTGAGCAGGGCATAACGGTAGACCCAAGTTCAAGACAAGCCAAGACTTGAATCGAGCGGCAACACCATGACCAGCGACCTCGTCGGCAGCGGGCCAGCCCCAATCGATCCCTCCCGTTGGTTGCTGCTCCACCGCAGCGTGCGCTTCGGCGATACCGATGCCGCCGGCGTGATGCATTTCCACCAGCTGCTGCGCTGGTGCCATGAGGCCTATGAGGAGAGCCTCGAAGCCTTCGGAATCTCGGCTGCTGCGATCTTTCCCACCCCCAGCTGGACCCCTGAAACCCGTGACAAGAGCGACTCCAGCCAAGCGAAGGTGGCGCTTCCGATCGTGCATTGCCGTGCCGACTTTCTGGCACCGCTGGTGTGCGGCGATCCGCTGGCGATCGCCCTCGCACCACGACGGCTCACGTCAGGAAGTTTCGAGGTGAGTTACAGCTTCGCTTGCCTGGATGGGGCCAGCCGCCCTGTGGCCCGGGGGCTAACCCGGCATGTGGCCATCGACCCCCTCAGCCGCCTTCGCTGCAATCTGCCCTCCGCGATCGAGGGCTGGCTGGAGGCATCCGCCAACGGGGAACCTTCTCCTCCGTCAACCCAGGGTTAGCGGGGGATCGCCCAGAGCAAAGCGGCGAGTTGCAGTGGCAGCAGGCTGGCCACAAGGCTGAGCGGATGAAAGCCATCCTCCACCGCCACCCCCGCCAGGGAGAAGCTCACCGAAGCCGCCAGGGCGATCAGCAGGGTCAGGCCGAGACGTCCGGAGAGCCCGGGTGCGCGCAGATTGAGGGTCCCGGCTTTCAGGGGAGTGGTGCCGCGGGCAGCCATCAGTATCACTCGTTCTTGGCGTCGATGTAGGTGGCCTTGAACTCTTCGGGGGTCTTCGTGAGATAGATGATTCCCTCGATCAGGCCAA